>JBKJYG010000059.1:0-2976 GCA_046715905.1 Hyphomicrobiaceae bacterium
GCCGTCCCCTACAGCTTCGCCTCAGCCGGCACAAAGCTATCATTACGTGACGGGCCTGGACCCCAAAGGCGACAACTTCCTGGCACTCCGGTCCAGCGTCGCGGCCAACGGTACCCGCATTGCCACCATGGGCCCGGACACGCTGTTGAAAGTGACGGAGACGAACGGGGACTGGAGAAAGGTCGTGCTGCTCGATGGTTTGTCAGGATGGGCGCACGGCAAATGGATCGCGTGCTGCCGAACCTTTGCCGTGACCCGGCCCAGCCCGGAGAAACCATCGCCGATCCAGCCCGCGGGCGAGACCTGTGACAGCCTTTGGTCCCGTCGCAACGCCGTCTGGCATCGCTACGGCTATTGCTTCACGACCGCCAAGGGATTGCATATGTTTGGCAATGCGGGCTGCTCCAAGGATCAGGCGGGAGCGCGCGCCGCCATGTCGGCACCCGATCGCGAGCTGGTCGACCAACTTACCACGCGAGAGCGCGAACTCGGCTGCCGCCAGTAGGCCGCTCGACCACCCAGCGAAAACGGATCAGGCGAATTCCATGATGATCGCGTCCACAGCCAGGCTATCGCCGGCCGCTGCGTGGATCTTTTTCACCACGCCATCCCGCTCGGCGCGCAACAGATTTTCCATTTTCATGGCCTCCACTACGGCCAGAGGATCTCCGGTCTTGACCTCCTGGCCGACGCTGACCTGAACGGCCTTGACCAAACCGGGCATCGGGCACAGCAGCAGCTTCGACGTATCGGCGGCCACCTTATCGGGCATCAGGCGCGCCAGAGCCGCCTCGCGCTCCGTAAACACCAGCGCGCTCACCGTGATCCCCCGCCACGACAGATCGGCACCGTTGAGGCGGGGTTTCACCTGCACAAAAATCGACTTTCCCCGAACGGTTCCCGACCATACCGGGTCCCCCGGCCACCAGGACGAGACGATCTCGACGGGTGGGCCCGCTTGGTCAGCGGCATCGAGAAACGCGAGGCGCACCGTGCTCGCGTCGCCTTTGCGGTCACCGGCGGTGGGGAGGATTTCGACACGCACCTCGTCGGACGCCAGGCGCACGACGCGTCGCTTGGCGAAGTGCACGCGATCACCCGTCGCCTGTCCGGAGATGAGGCGGCGCCGGCTGTTGCCGACGTGATCAATCGCAGCCGCGACCGCGGCCAGCGTCAACCGCTGCTCGCCCCCAGCCTCGCGGGCCCGAAAGCCCGACGGGAATTCTTCCTTGATGAAGCCGGTGGAAATCGTGCCTTGCCGCCATCTTGGATGCTGCATGAGCGAGGTCAGAAACGGAATGTTGTGTTGTATGCCGTCAATGTGGAACGCGTCGAGCGCCTCGGCCTGCGCATCAATGGCCGCCTGCCGGCTCGCCGCATGCGTCACGAGCTTGGCAATCATCGGATCGTAGTACATTGAGATTTCGTCGCCCTCCGCCACGCCGGTGTCGTTGCGCAGCGTGACGCCATTTCGATTCTGGAATTCGGCAGGCGGCCGATATTTCACCAGCCGGCCGATGGATGGCAGGAAGTTCCGGTAGGGGTCTTCAGCGTAGATCCGGCTCTCGACCGCCCAGCCCTTGAGCGTGATGTCGCCCTGTTTGAACTTGAGTTTTTCGCCGGCCGCGACACGGAACATCTGTTCGACGAGATCGATGCCAGTGACGAGCTCGGTGACAGGGTGCTCGACCTGGAGCCTCGTGTTCATCTCGAGGAAGAAGAAGGAGCGATCCTGGCCAGCGACGAACTCGACGGTGCCGGCGCTGTCGTAGGCGACGGCCTTGGCCAGCGCGACGGCTTGTTCGCCCATGGCTTTTCGCGTCTTTTCGTCCAACAGCGGCGACGGTGCTTCCTCGATGACTTTCTGATTGCGCCGCTGGATCGAACACTCGCGCTCACCAAGGTAGAGCACGTTGCCATGTTTATCGCCCAGCACCTGGATTTCAATGTGGCGCGGGTTTTCGATAAATTTCTCGATGAATACACGGTCATCGCCGAAGCTCGACTTGGCTTCGGAACGCGCCAGGCCGTAACCCTCCTGACACTCTCGCGCGTTATAGGCGATCCGCATGCCCTTGCCGCCGCCGCCGGCCGACGCCTTGATCATCACCGGATAACCGATCTCGCCAGCAATTTTCTCAGCCTGACGCGCATCGGCGATTTCGCCCAGATAGCCGGGCACGGTGGAGACTTTGGCTTTCGCGGCTGCTTTCTTCGATTGAATCTTGTCGCCCATGGCGGCGATCGCGCGCGGGTTGGGGCCGATAAAAACGACGCCGGCCTTTGCGAGCGCCACCGGAAAGGCTTCACGCTCCGACAAAAATCCGTAACCTGGATGCACGGCATCGGCGCCCGTTCGCTGGCAAGCCTCGATTATTTTTTCAATCACGAGATAGGATTGGGCTGCCGGAGCGGGTCCGATCGCCACGGCCTCGTCGGCCATTTCGACGTGCAGCGCGTCCCGATCCGCCTCCGAGTAGACGGCCACGGTCTTGATACCCATGCGCGCCGCAGTTTTCATTACCCGGCAGGCGATTTCGCCCCGGTTGGCAATGAGTATCTTCTTGAACATGGGTATTGGCCCGCCCGGTGCGACATGCGTGTCGGCGTATCACGCACTTCTAAACAAGAGACCGGACCGCGTAAACTCAACCTCTAGGCCGGTTCGCCAGCGCGCGACGGCGCTGGCGATGGATGATTGGTTAATAAAAACTCCGCCCGGCCGCCAGCCAGGTCGATCAGCCCGTCGGTCGCGTACGCTCGAAATCGGGCACGGTCTTGGCGAACTGATCCAGCCACGCGACGAGGTTGGGGTGCTTGGCGCGCCACTTGCCTTCATGCCTGAAGTCCAAATAGCCGAGCGCGCAGGCCAGCGTCACATGCCCGTAGTCGGGATTACCCGTCCAGACCGGCGGTGACGATTCCATTTTGGCCAGCGCGCGATCGATCTTGGACTGCTGGCGATCAACCCAGGCT
>JBKJYG010000060.1:0-4986 GCA_046715905.1 Hyphomicrobiaceae bacterium
TTCTACCCGCCAAGCCCGCGCTCGATCGCCGTGGATGACGCCGCGGTTCTGGCCGACTACGCCCGGGGTGTCGCCGGCATCGTCGCCTTGACCGTTGACGCGGACGACGCGTTGATCGAGCACATCATGGCCGAGGTCAATCCTGACATGCTGCAACTGCACGGAGCCGAGACGCCGGACCGGGTGGCCTCCCTGCGCGCCCGATGGGGTAAGCCCGTCATGAAGGCGATCAAGGTCGCAACGTCCGCCGATGCGGCCGAAGCCCTGCGATACCGGGAGGTCGCCGACCTCATCCTGTTCGACGCCAAAGCCCCTCGGGATTGTGGAACCTCACTGCCCGGCGGCAACGGCATGGTGTTCGACTGGACCCTGCTGGCCGACGTCAAGGATCAGGTACCGTTCATGCTCTCGGGCGGGCTCACGCCCGAGAACGTGAGGCAAGCGATCGAGCTTACGCAAGCGACCATCGTCGATGTGTCGTCCGGCGTGGAAAGCGCACCTGGGATCAAGGATCCGGTTCTCATCCGCCGTTTCATCACTGCGGCCCGCACCCGCCGCGACGCCGCCCGACCCCACTCCGAGTAAGGACGCTTGCCCATGGTTGACGCAACGAACGATCCGCGACGCGGGGCCGCGCCAACCGCTTCAGCCGTGCCCAACAGCTACCGTATGGGCCCCGATGACAAAGGCTTCTTCGGCATCTTTGGCGGCCGCTTCGTGGCCGAAACGCTGATGCCCTTGATCCTGGAGCTGGAGGCCGCCTACCGCGCATCTCAGGCCGATCCCGCGTTCAAGGCCGAACTCGACCACCTCAATACCCACTACGCGGGGCGTCCCTCGCCGCTGTACTTTGCCGATCGCATCACCAAGGATCTCGGGGGCGCCAAGGTCTACTTCAAGCGCGATGAGCTCAATCACACGGGCAGCCACAAGATCAACAACTGCCTTGGCCAGATCCTGCTGGCCCGCCGCATGGGCAAGCGGCGCATCATTGCCGAGACCGGGGCCGGACAGCATGGCGTCGCCGTCGCGACCGTGTGCGCCAAATTCGACCTGCCGTGCGAAGTCTATATGGGCGCCACCGACATCGAGCGGCAGGCGCCGAATGTCGCCCGCATGCGACTGCTGGGGGCCAAACTGAACCCGGTCACGTCGGGCGCCGGCACGCTGAAGGACGCCATGAACGAAGCCCTGCGCGACTGGGTCACCAACGTCCGCGACACCTACTACATCATCGGCACCGCGGCGGGACCGCATCCCTATCCCGAACTGGTGCGCGACTTTCAGTCGGTCATCGGGCGTGAGGTTCGCGAGCAGATGATGGCCGCCGAGGGCCGCTTGCCGGACACGCTGGTTGCGTGCATCGGCGGCGGATCGAACGCTATCGGCTTGTTCCATCCGTTCCTCAACGACAAAGAGATTGCCATCTATGGCGTCGAAGCCGCCGGCCATGGGCTCGACGTGCCGAACGGGCACGCGGCATCCATGAATGGCGGCCGGCCGGGCGTGCTGCACGGCAACCGGACCTATCTGCTGCAGGACGGCGATGGGCAGATCCTCGAGGGCCACTCGATCTCGGCCGGGCTCGATTATCCAGGCGTGGGTCCCGAGCACGCCTGGCTGAAGGACACGGGCCGGGTCGCCTACGTCTCGGCCACGGACAAGGATGCCTTGCAGGCCCTCCAGTACTGCACGCGCATGGAAGGCATCATCCCAGCCCTGGAGCCAGCCCACGCGCTGGCGCATGTGATGCGCCTGGCGCCGACGCTACCTCGCGACAATCTGATGGTGATGAACCTGTGCGGACGCGGCGACAAGGATCTGTTCACGGTGGCAAAGCACCTCGGCCTCGAGATATGAGCTTGATGCCCAGCAGCACCCGCATCGACCGCCGTTTCGCCGCGCTCAAAGCCGAACGCCGGCCGGGTCTGGTGACCTTCCTAACCGCCGGCGATCCCGACGATGCCACCGCCCGCGAGATCCTGCTGGGTCTCCCCGCGGCCGGCGCCGACATCATCGAGCTCGGCATGCCGTTCTCCGATCCGATGGCCGATGGCCCCGCAATACAGGCCGCTTCGCAACGCGCCCTGAAGGCTGGCATGACGCTGCGGCGGACGCGCGATCACGTGCGCGCGTTCCGCCAGCAGGACGATACGACGCCGATCGTGCTGATGGGCTATTACAATCCGATCTATGTCTATCCGACGCTGCCCTTCCTGGACGATGCCAAGGCGGCTGGCGTCGATGGCCTGATCGTCGTCGACGTGCCGCCAGAGGCCGACGAGGAGCTGTGCATTCCGGCCATGCAGCGCGGCCTCAATTTCATTCGCCTCGTCACCCCGACGACCGATCGCGCACGGCTCGCCGTCGTTCTGAAGAATACCTCGGGTTTCCTCTACTACGTGTCGATCACCGGCATCACCGGCGCCGCAACTCCCGACGTCGCCGACGTTCAGGCCCAGGTCGCCCGCATCAAGGCCGAAACCAAGCTGCCGGTGGCCGTGGGCTTTGGCGTCCGCACGCCCGAGCAGGCCAGGGCGATCGGCCGGGCCGCCGATGCGGTGGTGGTCGGGTCGGCGCTCGTCGGCGCTCTCGCAAATTCATTAACCAGTTCTGGCCATGCGACCTTCGAAACCGCGCGCAACGTGCTGAATCTGGTGAAAACTTTGCGCCAAGGATTGCGCCCCGAGTAGCGCCGGGCCATATCTGGCATCGCCGGTATCGGCCCTATTGAGCCCGCTGTCATGGGAATGCCGCATTAATTGCGTCCCCAGTGCGCTTGCGACTCTGGCATTCCCGGAGGCGCAGGAGGGTTGAGGAGCTACGAAGGTGAACTGGATCAATAACGTCGTCCGTCCGAAGATCCGCAGCCTGCTCACCACAAGGCGCGATCCGCCGGACAACTTCTGGATGAAGTGCGGCGGCTGCGGGCAGATGTCCGATCGCAAGGCCCTCGAGGACAACAAGTTGGTCTTCCCGTGTTGCAACCACCATGAGAGGGTCGATGCGGCGGCGCGCTTGGCCATGGTGTTTGACGATGGCAAGTTCCAGCCGATCGCGCTACCCGATGTGGCCGTCGATCCCCTCAAGTTCCGCGACGGCAAGCGCTATACGGACCGCCTCAAGGAAGCCAAGGCCAAGACCGGCAACGGCGATGCCGTAATCATCGCCGAGGGGCAGCTCGAGGGTCAGCCGATCGTGGCGGCCGCCCAGGATTTCCGATTCATGGCCGGCTCCCTTGGCATGGCTGCGGGCGAGGCGATCATTTCCGGCATGCTCAAGGCGGTCGAGAAGAAGGCACCCTTCATCCTGTTCGCGGCCTCGGGCGGCGCACGCATGCAGGAGGGCATCCTGTCGCTCATGCAGATGCCGCGCACCACCATAGCCGTGCAGCGTCTGCGGGAAGCACGCCTGCCCTACATTGTCGTCCTGACCGACCCGACGACCGGCGGCGTCACGGCGTCCTATGCCATGCTCGGCGACGTGCAGATCGCAGAGCCCAACGCGCTGATCCGCTTTGCCGGCCCGCGCGTCATCCAGCAGACCATCCGCGAGCAGCTTCCCGACGGGTTCCAGCGCTCCGAATATCTGCTGGCGCACGGCATGATCGACATGGTCGTGCATCGCCACAAGCTGCGTGAGACGCTGGCTCGCATCGTTCGGGTGCTGTGCGAAGGCAAGCGGGCCGGTGTGCGCAAGGCCGAACCGGCGCGCAAGCCCGTGGGTTACATCCAGAGCATGAACGGGCACGCGGTCGATGGCAACATCGTTGAGACCCTCGCCCGCGGCCGCGGGGTCGTCGAGGCCGAGCCGGTGGCGGAGAGCGAACGTTTCGATCCGCGCCGGGCCGAGCTGCGGTCGTTGCCGAAGTCCGCGCCGGTCAAACAGGCAGGACCTGTGCGCAAGGACGGTGATCCGGGCTTGAGCCGGACGCCGCCGAAGGATGCGCGCTGAACACGGCTGGTCAGTCCCCTCCCCCGATGTCCGACCTCGACCAACTCCTGTGCCGTGCGCGGCGGCTGCATCCCCGACTGATCGATCTTTCGCTGGGCCGCATCGAACGGCTGTTGGCTAAGCTGGGGCACCCCGAACGCCGTCTGCCGCCCGTGATCCATGTGGCTGGAACCAATGGCAAGGGCTCCGTCACGGCCTTTCTCAAGGCGATGTTGGAAGCGGCCGGCCGCCGCGTGCACGTCTTCACCTCGCCGCATCTCGTGCGCTTCAACGAGCGCATCTGCGTGCCGAACAGCAACGGCCGATCGGGCCCGATCGAGGATGCCGATCTGGCCCTCGCCCTCAGCCGGGTGCTGACGGTCAATGCCGGCGATCCCATCACCTTCTTTGAATTGACCAACGCGGCAGCTTTCCTGGCCTTTGCCGAGCGCCCGGCCGATGCGGTGCTGCTGGAGGTCGGCCTCGGCGGCCGGCTCGATTCGACCAATGTCATCGAGGCCCCGCTGGTGACCGTGATCACGTCGATCGCCATGGATCATGCCGACAAGCTAGGCGGCACGCTGGAGCTGATCGCCGCCGAGAAGGCCGGTATCATCAAGCCCGGTGTGCCCTGCGTCGTCGCCAGCCAGCCAGATGGGGTGATGGCCGTGATCGAGGACGTGGCTCGCCGGCATCGTGCGCCGTTAGTGCGTTTCGGGCAGGACTACGAGGCCTTTGTGCAGCGCGGCCGGCTCGTCTTCAGTCAGGAGGATCGGTTGCTCGATCTGCCCCAGCCCGCCCTGCTGGGCCCGCATCAGATCATCAACGCTGGCGTCGCCATCGCCACGGCGCTGACCGCCGCGGAGCGACTGGGCATTGACGACGCGGCCATTGCTGAAGGGCTGACCGGCGTGTCGTGGCCCGCGCGCATGCAGCGCCTAACGCCGGGGCGGTTGACGGCTCTGCTGCGTCCGGGAAGCGAGCTGTGGCTCGATGGCGGCCACAATCCGGCCGGAGGCGAGGCGTTGGCGCAGACCGTGGCCGACCTGGAGG
>JBKJYG010000061.1:0-3378 GCA_046715905.1 Hyphomicrobiaceae bacterium
GTTCTGCGCGCGGGGTCGACGTGGATGCCCTTCATGAGCGACAGATCGATCATCACCCCACCGTCTATGGTCGCGCGTCCCGCCACGTTGTGCCCGCCACCGCGAACCGCAACTTCGAGGCCGAGCCGGCTGGTGAGATCAACGGCAGTCACCACGTCCGCGACGGCCCGGCATCTCGCAATCAGCGCCGGCCGCTTATCGACCAGTCCGTTATGCACCTTCCGCGCGTCATCGTAGCCTGCATCAGCAGGCTTCAGCAGTTGTCCTCCGAAGGTCGCGGTAAGCTCAGACGCCGCACTGGCGACGGATGCGATCGACGACATGACGTGCTCTCCTGGAACTTCTGCCCGTCGGTCATGCCTCTTTAAAGGCCTCGGTGCAAACGCGAAGAATTCACCCAAGGGTGAGCCATTTTCATCTACATTCAGCACATGACCGAGCTGCCACCCCTCATCGAATTGCGAGCTTTCGATGCCGCCGCCCGCCACCTGAGCTTCAAGGAGGCGGCGTTGGAGCTCGGTGTCACGCCGACCGCAATCAGTCATCAGATCCGATTGCTTGAACGCTATTGCGGGTGCCCTCTGTTTCGCCGCCGGCCACGACCCTTGTCGCTCACCGAGGAGGGCGCTCGGTTGTTCCCTGTCATTCGCGACGGTCTTCGAGCATTCACAACCGCGATCGCCTCGGTAAAACGCGATGTGGGGCAGCAACCGCTGCGTATCACAACGACGAACGCCTTCGCGAGCCGCTGGCTGGTGCCGCGTTTGCCGCGCTGGAGAAAGCTCAATCCTCACGCGCCTCTCGACGTGATCGGAACGGACAGAGTGCTGGACCTCCAATCCGACGCTGATGTGGCGATCCGATATTCTCGTTCCGCGCCCACGGACGGCATCGGCAAGGAGTTCCTCCGTGACAGCTTCTTCGCGTTCTGCAGTCCGAAATTGTTGTCTGGTGGGCTCAAGCGCGCGATCGATCTGCGCGGGCACGTTCTCGTTCATAGCTATTGGGCACCAACCGATGTCGAAGCTCCGACCTGGCAGAGGTGGCTCGCCATTGCGCGAAAGAAGTGGAGCCAAGTCCCCGAAGCCAAAGACATGGAGCACCTGAGCTTCCGCGAGGAATTGCATGCGATCGAGGCGGTGATCGCTGGCCAGGGCCTTGGGGTATTCAGCGATGTTCTCGTCGCGCCGGAGCTTGCGGCTGGTACACTCGTCAAGGCTTTTGATCTAAGCCTGCCCGGTTATCGGTTCTATGTGGTCCGTAGACCTGATCATCAACGCGAGAGGATCATCCAAGCCTTCTCACACTGGCTGAAGTCAGTCACAGACCTTCGCCCAAACAAATAGGGTTGGGCCGGTGCGTGACCCAATCGATATCGGACAAGCTGGCAAGAGTGGAACAGAGACGACACTGCAAGTTCACCGCCTACGTGGAGCACTCACGTCGTTCTTCGATACACGTGATCGACGATCCAACCAAGGTCGGTCGGGTCGATATCGTTTTGTTCGCAGTCAAGCTGAGAGACAGCGAGAAAGCGGCCGAGCAAGCACTCCCGTTGGTCAGAACCCACACGGTGTGATCCAACAAAACGGTGCCTAATCGATCCTGATGAAGAACATTGTTGATTCTCAACTGCGGCTCATACGCGCGTTGATGGACTCACTTGTTTCATATCGGCGGCGCGGGTGAGCCGCGTCCCCGCCGTGCGATCACCTACGCGCTACGACGCCGTGCGTCGACGAGATCGGCGACGAAGGACGTGTACGCTTGCGCTCGAATGCGTCGGTCAGGTAAACGCAGCAGATAGGACGGGTGCACTGTGACGAAGCCGGCGCGCTCACCTAAATCGACTGGCCCGCGCGAACGCGTGATCGATATCATCTTTCCAGCCAGTGCCAGTGCGGCTGTTCCGCCGAGTGCAACGACGAGCTTGGGCCGCACAAGTTCCATTTCCTTGATTAGCCACCAGCGATAGTATTTGACTTCTCCCGTTGTCGGCTTTTGATGGATACGCCGCTTGCCACGCTGCTCGTACTTGAAATGCATCACCGCGTTGGTGACATAGCATTTCCTACGATCGATGCCGGCTTCCGCCAGCGCACGGTCAAACAGCTGGCCCGCTGGCCCCACGAACGGGCGGCCCTGCGAATCTTCCTGATCCCCAGGCTGCTCGCCGACAAATGCGATTGAAGGGTTCAAGGGTCCTTCACCGAGAACTGCACGGCTCCCACCTTGCACAAACGGATCTGTCGCCGCGATGATGGCGTTCAGCTCCCCCAATGTCTTGACGTCGGGATCGAGCATGGTCGCCAGCGCTTTCTCCGGCTTACGCTTGATCGCGGGCTGTGGCTCGGCGGTGATCATCTGGTCGACGCGCGAAGATGCCGTTTGCAGCATGACCGGGATAGATCTGGTCTCGGGCATGTTGCGCCAGTATTTGCGTGGCATCTCTTTTTGCATCTGAGCAACATTGACGCGCGCAGGATTAAACGTGTTCTGGAAGTAGATGTCCCAAGCAGCTTCCATGTCGCCGGTAGCCGGAGCCTCGCGTGCGCTGCCGGGAGGCCCCATGGTGAGACGTTCACCATCCCAATGCAATGAGCCGTCGGGCGTCAAGATGCTCCAGCGCATGGACGGATAACGCCTGACAAAGAAATCCGCGGTGGCCTCGAGGATGTAGTGCTCGGGCTCGAACGAGGCGACGAAGCGTTCGGAAGTTTCGTCGTCGACACATCGGAAGCGTAAGAACGCATGCATCTTGTGGATGTCACGACGAATGACCTTCGCCATGCGGCTCAACCGATGCACGAGCGGATCGCTGTGTACCTCGAGCAGCGCTCGCTCGCCGAGCACCATCCGCCACACCAGGCTGTAGAGCAGGGCGTAGCGCTCCGGGTCGCGATGGCAGACCACGACATCAATCAGTGCAGCAGCTTCGCGCGGCAGGCTGACAGGAGGTGCAGGTGCTACGTCTTCGTCACCGAACAACGCAGCTTCCGCACCGATTTGCCAGACAACATTCTCGGGAGCGACGCGTGCCTCGATGCCCTGGCGCAGCCCGCGGCGGAAGCCATTGATATCAGCCCCTACCGAGAGCGCCACGACCAATTCAGCCATCACAGCAAACTCAACTGCTGAGGTCGTACAATCCGTGCCCGCAAATCCACACGATCCGTCAGAGCACCAGGACGGTGGTCTGCCGCAATTACAAATGGGGCCACCCGCTTGAAGGATGAGGTCAGACGGCGGAGATCGCCCGCTCTGAGATTTGTGTGGCGCCGCGCCGAAATAATTTTGTCGACGGCCCGCTTGCCGAGCCCGGGGACGCGAAGCAGCAGCTCGCGCGGACCCTTATTGACATCCACGGGAAATACAGCG
>JBKJYG010000062.1:0-3883 GCA_046715905.1 Hyphomicrobiaceae bacterium
GAACATCAGGTCCTGGTGCATCCACACGGGATAGCTGAACGGGTTGAGCCAGAAGATCAGCCGCAGCGGCGCCGGCGCCTGCCCAGGCAGATACAGCACCGGCATCAGGAACAGATTGGCCGTCGCCATGACGCCGATCACCTCGCGCAGATCACGCCAGTAGACGCCGATGGACCCGAGCACGAACACAAGGCCAACGGCAAACACGACGAGCAGGGCTGCGTAGAGGGGCCAAAGCAGCACCGTCCACGGTAACGTGCCGAAGGCGAATAGCTGATAGAGCACGAGGAACAGCGTGCCGATGAGCAGGATCGGCAGCGAGCTCAGCGCCCGTTTGACGGGCAGGACGTTGCTTGGAAATGCCATTTGCTTGACGAAACTGCGGTGCGCGAGAATGGCGTCCGAGCCTCGCCCAAGCACGTCCTGCAAAAACAACCACGGCACCAATCCCGCCAGCACGTACGTGGTGTAGTCACGCGGCAGATCGACCCCGCCCTGACCAAAACGGACGGCAAAAACGAAATTGAAGACGCTCGTATAAAGCAGCATCAGCAGCAGCGGATGCAGCCACGCCCAGGCCGAGCCGAGCACCTGATTGGCGTAGCGGTCCATGAATTCACGCCGGGTGAGCTCATAGACAAGATGGCGATAACGGCTGAGCGAGGTGCATAGATTCAGCATGTCAGGCCGGCACCGTTGCGCGGCGCGACTGCGGCGGATGGACGGGACCCGACTTATCAATCCACATCTGAAACCACAGCTCCATCATCAACAGGGCCCATATGCGCGGTGCATTGCCGATCCCGGCGCAATGGCCGTCGAGCAATCTCTCGACTTCATTGAGATTGAACAGGCCGCGTCTCGTCGCAGGACCAGAAAGCAACGTTTCATAGGCAAACGCGCGCATATCCGTTCTTAGCCAATGATCAATCGGAACCCCGAACCCCATCTTCGGCCGATAGAGCAGGTCATGCGGCAAATAAGGCTCCATCGCCTGCTTCAACAGCAGCTTGGTCTCCGAGCCCCGCAGCTTGACGTCTTCGGGCAGCGTCGCGGCCCAGTCCATCAGCACGTGATCGAGGAACGGTGATCGGCACTCGAGCGAATGTGCCATGCTCGCCACGTCGACTTTGACCAGCAGGTCGTCGGGCAGATAGGTATGCACGTCCGCCCACGCGGCGCCGGTGGCGGGCGTGGGCGCTTCCGCGAAATAGGACTCCAGCGCGTCGAGCGACGAGGTGGCGAGGTAAGGCGCCAGGCGATCGCCGTAGATGGCCTCCTTCGCGGCGTCGGAGAAATAAGCAATGAAGGGCTCGTATTGGCGGCTGACATCGTCTCCATCTAATCCCGCCAGCAACTTCCGGCCCCGGCGCACGACATCAATGCGTGACATGGAGCGGGGAAGCAGCCGTCCGGCCCGTGCCAGCGCACTTCGGATGCTCGCCGGCAAACGATCATGCACGCCCGCCGCGGTCTTGAAGTTTGCGTAGCGCGGGTAGCCCAGAAAAGATTCATCGCCTCCGTCGCCGTTCAGGGCAACCGTGACGTGTTGGCGCGCGATTTGAGAAACGTAGTACGTTGCGATGGCTGACGAGTCCGCGAACGGCTCGCCATAGTGATAAACAATGCTGGGCAGGACCCGCATGGCATCGGGCTTGACCACGAATTCGTGATGGTCGGTATCATAACGCTCCGCGACCGCGCGCGCGAAGGGGCGCTCGTCATACGACTGTTCTTCGAAACCGATCGTGAAAGTCTTGACCCGGCTCGTGGACTCCAAGGCCATCATGGCAACGACCGCAGACGAATCGACACCCCCCGACAAGAAGGCGCCGAGTGGGACATCCGCGATCAGGCGCAGCCGCGTTGCTTCCCGCAACTGACGCACGAGCTCCTGCTTCAAATCTTCATTCGCCATCGGCTTGGCGCGCGGCGCTGTCGGCGTCGGCAACCTGTAGTAACGCTCGATCTTGGGAGCCGCGGATCGCTGCACGACCATGAGGTGGGCCGGCGGCAATTTGTGGATGCCATGGAAGGCGGTTTGCGGCGAGGGCACATATTGATAGGTGAGGTAATCATGAAGCGCCGCATAGTTGGGCTCGCGGGGCATATTGGGCCAGGCTAGAATACCCTTGATCTCGCTCGCGAATAACAGCGTCTCGTCGATCACGGTATAATACAGCGGCTTTTTTCCGACGCGATCGCGCACCAGCACAAGCCGGTCCTGGACGTCATCCCAAATGGCTATCGCGAACATACCGCGCAGCCGATGGACAACCTCGGTCCCCCAGCTTTGATATCCCCTGACGATGACCTCGGTATCCGACCGCGTACGGAAACGATGGCCTTTGTCCTCGAGCTCCTTGCGCAATTCCTGGAAATTATAGATCTCGCCATTGAACACGACCTGGATGCGGCCGTCCTCACTCGCCATCGGCTGGTTGGCGTCGGCACTGAGGTCGATGATCGCGAGCCGCGCATGCGCAAGCCCGACCCCTGGCCCCGTGAAACTCTTCTGCGCATCGGGTCCGCGATGATGCAGCGTGGCAATCTGATCCGCCAATTGTGCGGCGTGGTTTGCAACAGATTCGCGATGCCTGAGAGTGAAGAAACCAGCGATGCCGCACATGCTCCAGCCCCCTTAAACTTTGTAGTAGTCGCGATACCAGGCCACGAACCGCGCAACGCCCGCCTCGATGCTCGTCGCCGGACGAAAGCCGACGTCGGCGACGAGATCGTCGATATCGGCATAGGTTTTTGGAACATCGCCCGGCTGCAAAGGCAGGAAGACCTTCTCGGCCACCCGACCCGTCGCCTGCTCGATGCACGTTATGAAATGCATCAGCTCCACCGGCGAATTGTTGCCGATGTTATAGAGCCGATAGGGGGCATTCGACGTGCCGGTGTCTGGCGCATCCCCACGCCATAGGGCATTTGGCTCCGCCACTCTGTCCAGCACACGCACGACGCCTTCAACGATATCGTCGACGTAGGTGAAATCCCGCTGGTGCTGGCCATGGTTGAACACATCGATGGGCATTCCCGCCAGGATCTTTGAGGTGAACAGGAACAACGACATGTCGGGCCGCCCCCACGGCCCATAGACCGTGAAGAACCGCAAGCCCGTGACCGGCAAGCGATAAAGATGGGCGTAGGTGTGCGCCATCAGCTCGTTGGCTTTCTTGGTGGCGGCATACAAGCTCAGCGGATGATCGACCGTGTCGTGGACGCTGAACGGCGTGGCCGTATTGGCCCCGTAAACCGAGCTCGATGAGGCATAAACGAGATGCTCAACTTTGTTATGGCGGCACCCCTCGAGAATGTTTGTGAAACCGACAATATTCGCGTTGATGTAGGCGTGCGGATTTTCGAGCGAGTAGCGAACTCCTGCCTGGGCGGCCAGGTGCACGACCCGGTCGGGACACTCGGCCTTGAACAGAGCCTCCATTCCCGCCCGGTCTTCAACGTCGAGTTTGACGAACCGGAATTGAGAATTCTGCTCGAACTGTGCCAGCCGGGCTTGTTTCAACCGAACGTCATAATAGGCATTGAGGTTGTCCAGGCCGACAACCTCGTCACCTCGCGCAAGCAGCCGTTGCACCGTATGCGACCCGATAAATCCTGCCGCGCCCGTTACGAGAACTTTCATCAGGACCTTCCGTCAGCATGCCCGGCCGATCCTGCAGGGTGCAGGAGGCTCAGCTCAAACTTTGCTTCGTCGAAACAGCTCGTCACTGAAAATCGATTTGATTAATCGCGCAGTTCTTGCCGAACTCGAAACGTGGCATCTCACCGACTGTGGTCCGGTATCCGGGATGCAAGTAGCTTGCATGGAACGCGGAATGATCGGGTGCGACGGATCGCCCGCCACAGACGGTTGCCT
>JBKJYG010000063.1:0-5896 GCA_046715905.1 Hyphomicrobiaceae bacterium
ATATTCTCCTCGAGACGGGATGGATCCGACCACGTGGGCGCCGCCGGGCACCTGGCAAGCCGCTCACGTACGGCACCACCGCAGCCTTCCTCGAACATTTCTCGCTCGACAGCATCAAGGATTTGCCGGGGCTGAACGAGCTCAAGGGTGCAGGCCTCCTGGATGCCACTTTGCCGCCGGAGTTCGCGGTGCCCGAGCCGACCGACGTCGCTCGCCTGATGCCGGACGAACTGCCGCTCGAGGAGGAGCCCGCGCAAGATGAACTGTCGCTCGACGTGCCTGACGACGCAGAAAGCGAAAAGACCGACGACGAGGCGGGGTGATGTTCAAGCGGCTTCGTCGCCGTCGGCGTTCTGAGGCCTTTTCGTGGCACTAAATGACATCTTTCAACGGCTGCGTGGACCCGTTTCCGCCACGCGAACTCATGGGTCGCCGCCAGCCAATGCCGAGCGTGGCCGGACCGGTACGGCGTTTGCGGCCAGTCTGACGTTTGAGGCGATCGAACGGCGCTATGACGAGATCCTGGCGCTGGCGGGTGTCAGTCTCGAAATCGAGCCCGGAGAGATCGTTTGTCTGCTCGGACCGTCTGGATGCGGTAAGACGACCCTTCTGCGGATCGCCTCGGGCATCGAAAAGCCATCGGCAGGTCGCGTCCTGATCAACGGCCAGGAGGTAGCCGGTCCCGCGCGGTTCGTGCCGCCCGAACAGCGCAATGTCGGGTTGATGTTTCAGGATTTTGCGCTGTTCCCGCATCTGTCGATCGCCGAGAATGTTGCCTTTGGGCTGAAAACTCTTCCGCGCGAGGTGGCGCGGCGGGAGGCTTCAGCGATGCTGGCGCGGGTCGGTCTCGCGCGTTTCAGCGGGCAATATCCACATATCCTGTCGGGCGGAGAGCAGCAGCGCGTGGCCTTGGCCCGAGCCCTGGCGCCCCGGCCCTCAGTTATCCTGATGGATGAGCCCTTTTCCGGTCTCGACGTGCAACTGCGCGAACGGCTGCTTGAGGAAACGCTGGCGCTGCTGCGCGAAACGAGGGCCACGTCGATGATCGTCACCCATCAACCCGAAGAGGCGATGCTGCTGGGCGATCGCATCGCCGTGATGCGGAACGGGCGGATTGTTCAGATCGGAAAGGCGCGCGACCTGCACCGCGATCCCGCGGACCTGTTCGTGGCGCGGCTGTTCTCCGAGATCAACGAGATCCCGTGGACGATCACGGGCGGCGCCCTGCGCACGCCGTTCGGCACGTTCTGGGTGCCGGAAATCGGCGAAGGCGAGCCGGCCGTGCTTTGTATCCGCCAGCGGGCCATCGCCTTCGGCCGGCCGGATGGACGCCCCGGGCGCATCCAGCGTGTCAAGTATCTTGGCGATGCCGCCATCGCCGAGGTCGCGGTGGAGGGCTTCGATCATCCCCTCAAGGTTCGGCTGCGGGAAAGCGAGATGCCGATCCAGGGAAGCGAGGTCATGGTGACGGCCGATCCCGAACGCGTCCTCGTTTTCCCCGCCGATGAGGACGGCCTGCGGTAAGGCCGCGCACATTGATCAATGTTAAGATTGAGGCGAACAATCCTGCGAAAGGACGGCTTCGCTTGCCAGTGTCATGCGCTTTCTGCGATACTATCTATTGAGATGACAGGCGCTCGGATCGAGCGCGTCGGCGAACTCGACCGCGATCGAGAAGCCGTTTCCGGGAGAACATGAATGGGTAGCCTGAGCGTATGGCATTGGCTGATCTTCCTCGCAATCGTCCTGATCTTCTTCGGCGGCAGCGGCAAGATCTCCGGAATCATGGGCGATTTCGCCAAAGGCATCAAGAGCTTCAAGAAAGGCATGACCGACGACGAGGAAGCCGCAAAGAAACCCGAGCCGCCGCGTTCGCTCGAGGCCGGCCACAAGCCCGATCCGGTCCCGGGCAGCGTTCACACCACGACGAAAATCGGGTGACCACGACGTCGTCGCCGATGGGCGATGAGGCTGCTGCTTTGGTTCTGACCCTCGACAGGAGGGTCCGCGATGCACCCGTCCGGGCTCCTGCCACGCGTCCACGTTCCGCACCATCGCTGATATCGCTTCTCCACTCTGGCCCGATCGCGCACCTCCTCGATGTTTGACATCACCTCGACCAAGCTGCTGATCCTGGGCGTCGTGGCGCTGCTCGTCGTCGGTCCCAAAGACCTGCCCGTGCTGCTGCGCACGGTCGGCAAATATATGGGCATGCTGAAGCGGCAGGCGGCCGAATTTCGCGCGCAGTTCGACGACGCGATGCGTGAGAGCGAACTGGCCGAGCTGAAAAAAGAGGTCGAGACGATTGGCCGGGATGCGCAGTCCTCCTTGGATCAGGCGCAAAGCACCGTCTCCTCGGAGTTCAATAGTCTGCAGCGGGAGCTCGACCAGACTGCCGGTGACGTTGCCAAGCCGCTGGGAAGTGCCGACCCGACGCCTCAGAATGAAGCCGTCGCTCATGCCGCGGCCCACGAGCCAGCGATTGCCGAGGACACGTCGGGAGCCCCTCACGTGCATCCGCCGCAGGCAGCGCCTGTCGACGCATCGCCCGTCGACGAGGCGCCTAAACCTCGGCTCGAACACGCCAATGCCGAGGCCTCGGAGCCCGGGGCGGGAGAGCGCCCGTCCATGAAAACCGGAACCTGAGGGTCATGCAGGACATCGTCCCCAATCGCGACGGTCAGGACGATATCGACGCCTCCAAGGCGCCGCTCATGGATCATTTGATCGAGCTGCGGCAGCGGCTGATCATTTCGCTGATGGTCTTCGTCGGCATGTTCCTGATCTGCTTCTACTTCGCCAAGCCCATTTACAACGTGCTCGTCTGGCCGTTCGTGCATGTCGTCGGTGCCGACAAGGCCAAGCTGATCGCAACCCACTTCCTCGAGCAGCTCTATACCAACATCAAGCTGGCCATGTTCGGTGCGGCCTTCCTGTCGTTTCCGGTGGTGGCTAGCCAGATCTATAAGTTTGTGGCACCCGGCCTCTACCGCAACGAGCGCCAAGCCTTCTTTCCCTATCTCATCGCGACGCCGTTGCTGTTCCTGCTCGGCTCCATGGTGGTCTATTTCCTCGTCATGCCGATGTTGATCCAGTTCTCGATCGACATTACGCCGCAGGCGGGTGGCGACGGAAAGGCCGCCATCGAGCTGCTGCCCAAGGTGTCAGAATACCTGTCGCTGATCATGACGCTGATCTTCGGCTTTGGCATCTGCTTCCAACTGCCGGTCATCCTGACGTTGCTGGCGCGGGCGGGCATCGTCGATGCAGCGGGGCTGCGTCAGTTCCGTCGTTATGCCGTGGTCGGCATTACGGCTGCCGCCGCGGTGTTGTCGCCCCCTGATCCATTCTCGATGCTGGCCTTGATGGGCCCGACCATCCTGCTGTATGAGGTCTCGATCCTGATCGTAGAGCGGATCATCGAAAGACAAAAAGCGGCGGCCGCAGCCAAGGTCGACTGAGGCTGGGTTTCGGTTGCGAACGCCGGCGTCGCTCTGGACCGCCGCGAGCCATCGTCCTATAGCAGCCAGGCCCTCATTTCCTGCCAGCGAGGCACGGCACCCGTGTTCGATATCAAGGCCATTCGCGACAATCCGGCGGCGTTCGATGAGGGACTGCGGCGACGTGGGCTCGCACCGCAGTCAGCGGCGGTTCTGGCGCTCGACGAGCAGCGTCGCGCGCACGTCACCAAGCTGCAGGAGCTCCAGGCGCGGCGCAATGCGGCGTCGAAGGAGATCGGGGCGGCCAAGAAGGCCAGGGACGAGACCACCGCCGCAACGCTGATGGCCGAGGTCAATGCGCTCAAGGATCAACTTGCCGCCGGGGAGGCGAACGAAAAGCAGCTCGATAAGGCGATCCAGGATGCGGTTGAAGTCATCCCGAACCTGCCGCGCGCCGACGTGCCGGACGGTAAGGACGAGACGGGCAACCAAGAGGTGCGTAAAGTCGGCACCCCACCGGCATTTGAGTTCACGCCCAAGCAGCATTTCGAGATCGGCGAGGCCTTGGGCCTCATGGACTTCGAGTCGGCGGCCAAGGTGTCCGGCGCGCGCTTCGTGTTCCTGAAGGGTCAGCTGGCGCGGCTTGAACGGGCGCTGGGCGCGTTCATGCTCGACATCCACACGGAGGAGTTCGGCTACACCGAGATCAATCCGCCCCTGCTGGTGGGCGATGCGGCGGCCTACGGGACGGGGAATCTGCCGAAGTTCGCGGACGATTTGTTTCAGACTAGCAAATCGGCCCGATTGCTCCAATTCCGCAGGCACGTTGACCGGCTAGAGAGAGCAGATCGTCAAGGCAGGAACATCGACGAAAGCGAACTGCGCATCACGCGCGAATTCGTCTCCGACTTGGAGAAAGAAGACAACCTCTACCTCATCCCCACTGCCGAGGTCTCCCTCACCAATCTCGTCCGAGAGTCCATCCTTGAGGAGGACGCGCTGCCCAAGCGCTTCACCGCCTGGACGCCGTGCTTCCGCTCCGAGGCGGGTGCGGCGGGCCGCGACACGCCCGGCATGATCCGCCAGCACCAGTTCTCCAAGGTCGAGCTGGTCTCCATCACGACGCCCGAAACTTCGCTCGCCGAACACGAGCGCATGACCCGCTGCGCCGAAACCATCCTGCAACGGCTCGGCCTGGCCTACCGCACCATGCTGCTGTGTACCGGCGACATGGGCTTTGCCTCGCAGAAGACCTACGACGTCGAAGTCTGGCTGCCGGGCCAGAACGCCTATCGTGAAATCTCCTCGTGTTCCGTGTGCGGCGATTTCCAGGCCCGGCGCATGGGCGCGCGCTACCGGCCCAAGGGATCGAAGGAGATCCGCTACGTGCACACCCTCAACGGCTCAGGCTTGGCCGTCGGGCGCACGCTGGTTGCCATCTTGGAAAACTACCAGCAGGCTGACGGCTCGGTCATCATCCCGGAGGCCTTGCGCGGGTACATGGGCGGCCGTGAGCGAATTACGAAGGGCTGACGAGGCTGCCCGCGCGATCGTACCATCGCCGCTGTTTCGGCCACGCCCAGGGAAGGCATGATGCGCATACTCGTGACCAATGACGACGGTATCGATGCTCCGGGCATCAAGGCGCTGCAAGATATCGCGGCCGTCGTGGCGGGTGACGGCGGCGAGGTGTGGGTGGTCGCTCCAGAGACCAACCAGTCGGGATCGGGTCATTCTCTCTCCCTCAACGAGCCGCTTCGGATGCGAGCCATCTCCGAGCGGATCTATGCCGTGCGCGGCACGCCGACCGACAGCGTGATCATGGGCGTGCGTCATGTGCTGCGCGACAAAAAGCCCGACCTCGTGCTTTCGGGCGTCAACGGTGGCGCCAATATCGCCGAAGATCTCACCTATTCCGGCACCATTGCCGGCGCCTTCGAGGGGACGCAGCTCGGCATCCGCTCGATCGCGCTTTCGCAAACCTACGGCTATGGCGCCGCCGACATTCCGCCGTGGGAGACGGCCATCGCGCATGCGCCGGGTCTGATTTCCGCGCTGCTCACGGAAGACTGGCCGTCGCGCGTGCTGATGAACATTAACTTCCCCAACGTCGCGCCGGGTGACGTCAAAGGCATCCGCGTGACGGAGCAGGGGCGCCGGGACATGCAACTTCTCGGCGTCGAAGAGCGCCACGATACGTGGGGGCGACCCTACTACTGGCTGGGCTTTGAGAAGAGGCGCTCCAACCCGGCAGAGAGCACCGACATCTGGGCCATTTATAACGGCTGGATCTCGGTGACGCCGCTGTCCATGAATTTAACCCACCGCGAAATGCTGACCAAGCTGCAATCAAACCTGAAACTCTGATTCGCAGGATCGCCGACACACACGCTCGTTAACTGGCTCTTAACCGGAAGAGGGTTAACTGAACGTGAGCGTCGAGGTGTCCCATGTTG
>JBKJYG010000064.1:0-3696 GCA_046715905.1 Hyphomicrobiaceae bacterium
GGGATGATGGACCGCAACGCGCTGACCAGGTCGGCGGGGCGATGCGGCTTTCGCATGAAATGCGTCGCGGGGAATGCTCCGCGAAGCTGCTCGGCTGAGTAGCCCGACAAGACGATGAAGGGGAGCCCGCGATCCGCAAGCGCCATGGCTGCGGGACTGGCACTCTCTCCCGCCAGATTGGCGTCGACAATGGCAGCGTCGCAGCAGACATCGCCGATCAGCTTCAGCGCCTGGGAGAGGCGTGCCGCCATGCCGACCACTTTGAAGCCGGCCCCGACGAGCACGTCTTCCAAGGCAAACGCGATCAGGGGCTCGTCCTCGACGATGAGGATGCGGGCACCCGGACGGTCTGCGTTCCGCGTCTCAGAGGGCGGGTGCAACGGGGCGCCTTTTCAGCGTGTCCGCAGCAGCGGCGCTCAACGTCCAGGTCATGCCGCTTTCTCCGAAGTTGATCTCCGTCGTTCCCACGACGGCCGACTCGGCCATCGGCCCGATCACCATATGGCCGAAGCCCTTCGCCGTCGGCGGGGACACTTTCGGCCCTCCCTCCTCAACCCACCGCAAGGTGAACGTGGGGTCGGCGCTCTCGTCCAATTGCCATGACACCTGAACACGGCCGCTTGCGCCGGAGAGCGCCCCATACTTCACCGCGTTGGTGGCCAGCTCATGCAGCGCCATGCCGATGCCCTGCGCTGCCGCAGGCGTCAGGCAAGCGGCTGGGCCCTGCAGCACCAGTCGGGCGCCCATCACATCCTTGAGGTGCGCGAGCTGCGCCTCCACCAGCTCCGCGACCTCGATGCCTTGCCAGAGATTTTTGATCAGCAGATCCTGGCTGGCACTGATCCCGGCGAGACGCTCCGAGAGACGGTCGATAAACGTCGCCGGGTCGCCGCTTCGGGCGGTGAGCCTGGCCACGGCTTGCACCACGGCCAGCAGATTTTTGGCGCGATGATTGACCTCGGCCATCAGCAGCCTGTTATCGTCGGCGGCACGCTGTCGCTCCGTCACGTCGAGGTTAGTGACGAACACTCGCAGTGGCGTGCCGTCCGGACGCGACTCGGCCGCCCACAGGCTTTCAATGCTGCGCTCGGTCCCGTCGTCGCCGCAAACCCGGAATTGGATCTTTTCCAGACGTGTGCCGTCGAGGAAATTCCGGATCGCATCTTCAACCCGTGCACGGTCCGGGAGGAGCACGGGCTCGAGCAGCACGCGAAGGCCCGATTCGATGTCCGAGCCGTGCTCGCGCGGCGGCGCATAGCCCATCACCTCCGCGTAATTGTGCGCCGTACGCATGCGGCCGGCCTCGTAGTCGATCTCGATATAGGTGAGCCGCGCCGCATCGGCCGCGTGCAGCAATCGAGCCCGGCTTTCCCGCAGCGCCGCCGTGCGCTCGGCCACGCGCTGCTCGAGTTCGATATTGAGTTGCCGGAGCTGTTCCTGGGCCCGGCTGCGCTCGCTCACCTCGGCAAACAAGGCCGAGTTTGCGCGGACGATTTCGCGCTGCTTGCGGTGCAGCTCCGCGAAGATGGCAACCTTGGAGCGGAGTATCGCGGCATTGACCGGCTTGTGCAGGTAATCAACCGCGCCGCTGCCGTAGCCGGCAAGGACGTGCTGGTCCTCGCTGTAATAGGCGGTCAGGAAAATGATCGGCACCGAAGCGGTTTTCTTTCGCTCCTTGACGATCTGGGCTAGCTCGAACCCGGTTATGCCCGGCATCCGGATGTCCAGAATGAGCAACGCAAATTCTTGATGCAACAGCGCCATCAGCGCTTCATCGGCCGAATTGGCCCGGACCAGCCGATAGGCCGGATCGTCCAGGACGGTCTCCAGCACCGTAAGATTTTTGGGCTCATCGTCGACGATCAGAATGTTGATGGAGTCCTCGGCCAATGAAGCGCCCATCACGGATACGAGCAACCGATCTCCGGCCGCCGCCTCTATCAACAGCCCAGTAGACGAAGTGAGGTGGTTCGAATCCTTCATGATATCCGAAGTGCTCCCGCTAACTGGATGAGAGTCATCAGGGTGACCAACTCAACGGAACAGCCAGACACGCATCAACGACAGCAGTTGATCCGTGTTCACCGGCTTGGCAATGTAATCGCTGGCCCCCGCGTCGAGGCATTTCTCACGATCGCCCTTCATGGCCTTCGCCGTGAGGGCGAGAATCGGAAGCGTGCGGAATTCGGGCAGCGTCCGGATCTCCCGCATCGTTTCGTAGCCGTCCATTTCAGGCATCATGATATCCATCAGCACGAGGCTGAGGTCCGGCGACGCCTTGATGAGATCGATGGCCTGGCGGCCATTGGTGGCGCTGATCACCTCTATCTCATGATTTTCAAGCAGGCTCGTGAGCGCAAAGATGTTGCGCGCATCGTCGTCGACCACGAGCACCCTGCGATCCTTTAGGACTTCGGTGTTGCCGTGCAGCCGCTCGAGCATCGCCTGCTTTTCCGTCGGCAGGTCGGTAATGACGCGATGCAAGAAGAGAGCCGTTTCATCGAACAGGCGCTCGGGCGATTGAACGTCTTTGATGACGATGCTCTTGGCCATGGTCTTGAGCTTCGCCTGCTCCTTGGGCGAGAGATCCTTGCCCGTGAAGACGACGACGGGCACCTGGGACAGCGCCGGATCGCGGTGCAATCGATCCATGAACTCGAAGCCGCTCATGTCGGGTAGCCGCAAGTCCAGCACCACGCAATCGATGCTCTGGTCGAGCATGACTTGCAGCGCCGCTCCGCCGGTTGCCGCGGTCACCATCTCGATGTCGGTGTGACCCAGCAGCTCGACGATCGAGCGGCGCTCGATATCGTTGTCTTCGATGATAAGGAGCCGCTTGGTGCGCGGGGCCGTGAAATCCTTGATCCGTTTGAAGGCGCTCTCCAGGCCGTCGGTGGTGGGCTCCTTCACCAGATAGGCGAAGGCGCCATGCGCCAGACCGTGCTGACGTTCCTCTTCGAGACTGATGATCTGCACCGGAATGTGACGGGTGGTGGGATCGAGCTTGAGCTGATTGAGAACGGTCCAGCCAAGCATGTCGGGCAGCAAGATATCGAGCGATATGGCGGCTGGATGATATTGCCGTGCAAGTGCCAGGCCCAGCGAGCCTTTGTTGGCGACAATGCCTTTGAAGCCTCTGTCCCGGGCCAGTCCCAAGAGAATGCGCGCGTAGTGCGGGTCGTCTTCGATAATCAGCAGGACGAGGTCCTGCTCCTCGATCTCATTGCGGTCATCCTCCACGTGCTCTTCGCGAACCTTCGGCAAGGCGCTGAGCTCACGCGCCGACGCCGGCGAGGGGACCGATGGATTTCCAACGAGCTCGGACCTTACATAGTCGGGGCCTGAGTAATGGATGGGCAGAAACAGGGTGAAGATACTGCCCTCACCGTGGATGCTGGCGAGCTTGATTTCGCCGCCGAGCAGCAGCGCCAGCTCGCGACTGATGGCGAGGCCCAGGCCGGTGCCGCCGTATTTGCGCGATGTGCCGGCGTCGGCCTGCTGGAAGGCCTCGAAGATAAGCCGCTGCTTGTCCGGCGGGATGCCGATGCCGGTGTCCTCGACGGCGAAGGCGACGACCTGCGTGGCGTTGCCAAGCACCAGGTGGTCGGTGCTCCAGCCCTGCGTAGCGAGATCAACGCGCACCTTGACGTGGCCGTGGGAGGTGAACTTGACGGCGTTGGAGAGCAGGTTCTTGAG
>JBKJYG010000065.1:0-2927 GCA_046715905.1 Hyphomicrobiaceae bacterium
CACCCAGCCCGGCAGGGCGTGCATCGCATGCATGACGTGATTGTCGGGGCCTTCGGTCAGCGCGGCTCCCCAGAACGTCTTATAGCCGTCGCCGATGAAGAAGCGCTGGAATACGACGCCGGCCAGCACCGCCCCGGTGGCCAGAACCGCCAGTGGGGCCAGCATGACGGGCGGGCTCTCATGCGCATGGTCGAAGGTGTCGTGATCGGCACGCGTCCGGCCGTGAAATGTCAGGAAGATCAGCCGCCACGAATAAAACGCCGTAAGGAAGGCCACGAACACCAGCACCCAGAAAGCCCAGTTGCCGGGCGTATGGGCGGCATAGGCTGCCTCAATGATGGCGTCCTTGGAATGAAAGCCCGCGAACCCGACCAGATGCGGAATGCCGACGCCCGTCAGCGCCAACGTGCCGATCACCATCAGCATCCAGGTGATCGGAATTTTGGATTTCAGACCGCCCATGCGCCGCATGTCCTGCTCATGGTGCATCGCGTGGATCACGGACCCGGCGCCAAGAAACAGCAGAGCCTTGAAGAAGGCGTGCGTGAACAGGTGGAAGATGCCGGCGCCGTAGGCACCCACGCCCAAGGCCGCGAACATGTAGCCAAGCTGCGAGCAGGTCGAATAGGCGATCACGCGCTTAATGTCGTTCTGCACGAGGCCGACCGTGGCGGCAAAGAAGGCGGTGATGCACCCGACCGCGGTGACGACGTTCAATGCCATCGGTGCCAGCTCGAATAGCGGCGACAGGCGCGCTACCATGAACACGCCCGCCGTCACCATGGTGGCGGCATGGATCAAGGCCGAGACCGGCGTCGGGCCTTCCATCGCATCGGGCAGCCACGTATGCAGCAGGAATTGCGCCGACTTTCCCATGGCGCCCATGAACAGCAGCAGGCACAGCGTGGTCAGCGTATCCACCTGATAGCCGAGGAAGTTCATGGACTGGCCGGCGGCGCCCGGAGCCGCCAGGAAAACGGCATCGAAACTGATGCTGCGGAAGATGTAGAAGACGCCGAAGATGCCCAGCGCAAAGCCAAAGTCGCCGACGCGGTTGACGACGAAGGCCTTGATCGCTGCCGCGTTGGCCTCGGGTTTCTGGTACCAGAAGCCGATCAGCAGGTAGGATGCGAGGCCGACGCCCTCCCAGCCGAAGAAAAGCTGCAGGAAGTTGTCGCTCGTCACCAGCATCAGCATGGCGAATGTAAACAGCGACAGATAGGCAAAGAAGCGCGGCCGATGCGGATCCTCGTGCATGTAGCCGATGGAGTAGACGTGCACGAGCGCCGACACAGTGGTCACCACCACCAGCATGACGGCGGTCAGCGTATCGACGCGAATGGCCCACGAGACGTCGAGATCCCCCGATGTGATCCAGCGCAGCAGGGTGACCTTGGCGGTCTCGTGACCAATGCCCACGCGCCAAAACACGACCCACGACAGCACCGCGGCAATGCCAAGCAAGGACGAGGCGACGATCTCCGACGCCCGCGCGCCGATGAAGCGGCCGAGCAGTCCCGCAATCAGGGCGCCGAGGAGCGGCAGCAGAACGATGGCCTGGTAGATCATGGCGGGCCGCCCTCAGCCTTTCATCATGTTGATGTCTTCGACCGCGATCGTGCCGCGATTGCGGAAGTAGACGACCACGATGGCGAGCCCGATGGCCGCCTCCCCGGCCGCGACCGTCAGCACGAACAACGCGAACACCTGGCCGACGAGATCGCCCATGAAGCTCGAGAACGCAACCAGATTGATATTGACGGCGAGCAGCATCAGCTCGACTGACATCAGGATCACGATGACGTTCTTGCGGTTGAGGAAGATGCCGAGAATGCCGATCGTAAACAGGCACGCGGCGACGACGAGATAATGCGTGAGGCCCACGGTCATGCCGCATCTCCGATGGACTCACGCGCACGCCGCATCAAACCGGCTCCTTGGTGCGCTGCGCTTCGCCAGCACGCCTGTCGGGGATCGTGTAACCGCCGCTCGGCACCTTGACGACCTCCATCGCCGTCGCCGGGGTGCGCGCGTTCTGCATCGCGATGTCCTGGCGCTTGACGCCGACCTTAGAGCGCAGCGTCAGCACGATGGCGCCGATCATGGCGACGAGGAGAATGAGCCCGGCGAGCTCGAAGAAATACACATAGGGATCCTGATAAAGGATACGGCCCAGCGCCGTCGTGTTCGAAACGCCGCTGCCGGGGGCTGGTGCCGCGGCGACCGGGCCGGACCGGACCGACTGCAGCCCGCCGGTGATCCGGAAGCCGACCACCATGACGAGTTCCGCCAGCACGAGGAGGCCGATGGTGACGCCCACCGGTGCGTTCTTGATGAAGCCCGCGCGCAGTTCGGCGAAATCGACGTCGAGCATCATGACGACAAACAGGAACAGCACCGCCACGGCGCCGACGTAGACGACGATCAGGATCATGGCCAGGAACTCGGCGCCAAGCAGCACGAACAAGCCGGCGCCGTTGAAGAACGCAAGAATGAGCCAGAGCGCGGCATGCACGGGATTGCGCGCCGTGATGACCGCGAAGGCGCTGGCCACGGTCACTGACGCGAAAAGATAGAAAAAGAGGTCGGCCAGCGTCATCTCATCCGTCCCCGTCGGCATCTGCGCAGTTTCCCGTCGCGCGGGGGGACTGCGAGGGCTGGTGGTTACCTGTACTTCGCGTCGAGTTCCAAGTTTTTCGCCACTTCGCGCTCCCAGCGATCTCCGTTCGCGAGCAGACGCTCCTTGTCGTACAGCAGTTCCTCTCTTGTCTCGGTCGCAAACTCGAAATTGGGCCCCTCCACGATCGCATCCACCGGACATGCCTCCTGACACAGGTCGCAATAGATGCACTTCACCATGTCGATATCATAGCGTGTGGTGCGCCGCGTGCCGTCGTTGCGACGGGGTCCCGCCTCGATGGTGATCG
>JBKJYG010000066.1:0-2960 GCA_046715905.1 Hyphomicrobiaceae bacterium
CGGCCGGTCAAGCAGGTGGACGCCGTGGTCAAGATCTTCGCCCGCATCCGCGAACAGGTCGCGGCGCGGCTGGCGATCGTCGGCGAAGGCCCGGACTGGGGTAAGGCAGAAGTGCTCGTGCGGGAGCTCGGCTTGGCACCTCATGTCGAGATGATCGGCGAGACCCAGGACATCGTCGGCTTGTTGTCGGAGGCCGACCTGTTCCTGCTGCCGTCACTGCAGGAAAGTTTCGGCCTGTCCGCGCTCGAAGCCATGGCCTGCGGCGTGCCGGTCGTCGCGTCGCGCGTTGGCGGCTTGCCAGAAGTGGTGGTGGACGGTGAAACCGGCTACCTGCATCCGTCAGGCCGCGTCAACTTGATGGCGGCAAGCGCCGTCAGGCTCCTGTCGGACGCGGCACTTCACGCCCGCATGTCGGCGCAGGCAGCGCGTGTTGTCGTCGAGCGCTTCAGCGCTGATCGCGTGGTGCCTCAGTACGAGGAGTTGTATCAGCGAACGGTCAGGTCAGGGTCGGGATTGGGATAGAATGCGAGTGCCTTTCCCGCCTTGGTTCGCGGTCACTCTCGTTGTTCGGCGAGGCAGGCTGATCCCATGGAATTGACCGGACGCATGCTCGGGCACTATCGCGTGCTCGAAGAAATCAGCCGCGGCGGCATGGGCGTCGTCTATCGCGCCACCGACACGCGGCTCAATCGCGACGTCGCCCTCAAGGTCCTGCCCGACGACCTCACGAATGACCCCGATCGCCGCCGGCGGTTTCTCAAGGAAGCGCAGGCCGCCTCGGCGCTCGAGCATCCCCACATCGCGGTGATCCACGAGGCCAACGAGATCGACGGCCTTTCCTTCATCGCAATGGAGTTGATCCGCGGCGAGAAACTGAGCGACCTGCTCGCGCGGCAGCGTCCCGGTGCGGCGCGCACGCTCGAACTCGGCGCTGAGATTGCCGCCGGGCTGGCGCGGGCGCACGAAAAGGGCATCGTCCACCGCGACCTGAAGCCGGCCAACGTGATGGTGACCGACGAGGGTCATGCCAAGATCATCGACTTCGGTATCGCGAAGTTGATCGAATCGGCCGCCGTGGCGGGCGCGCCGACGCAGACCGGCCACGACACCGGCGCGGGAGTGGTGCTGGGCACCATGACCTATATGTCCCCGGAGCAGGCCCGCGGCGACCTGGTCGATCACCGCAGTGACATCTTCTCTTTCGGCATCCTGCTGCATGAAATGCTGGCCGGCCAACCGCCGTTCCGCGGCAAGACCGGCATCGAGACTGCCGGCGCGATTCTTCACGAACCGGCGCCCCGCCTGCCCTCGCTCGGGCCCGGCGTGGTGGTCGAGGCCAGCGCCGACATCCAGCGCATCGTCGACAAGTGCCTCGCTAAGGATCCCGCCGATCGCTACCAGGGCATGAAAGACGTGGTCGTGGATTTCCGCTCAGCGCGGCGTCACCTGGAGAGCGGCACGCATCCGGCGGCCACCTCACCGACGCTCACGC
This sequence comes from Hyphomicrobiaceae bacterium, assembly GCA_046715905.1. Lineage (GTDB taxonomy): Bacteria > Pseudomonadota > Alphaproteobacteria > Rhizobiales > Hyphomicrobiaceae. The sequence goes on from JBKJYG010000066.1 coordinate 1,493, forward strand.
GGGTCCCCGCCTGGGCGTGGCTGGCAGCCGGAGTTGTAGTGCTGGCGATTGCCGCGACCGTGTTGCTCACGAGGGGTCGCGACAGCGGCACCCACCCGGCTGGCGGCAGCGGGTCCGGCAAGCCTTCGGTGGCCGTCCTGTATTTCGACAACACGACTGGCGACAAAGAGCTCGAATGGATGCGGACCGGCATCACGGAAATGGTCGTGACCGATCTCTCACAATCCCAAGCCATCGAAGTCGTCGGCACGGACCGTCTCTACGGCATTCTCGCCGAGCTCAATCGCCAGGACGACCGGGTGTTGACGCCCGATGTGATTAGCGCCGTGGCCGAGCGCACCGGTGTCGACCGGGTCGTGGTCGGCAGTTACGTCAAGTCCGGTGACGCCATCCGCATCAACGTGCGCCTGCAGGACGCCAGGACCGGCCGCATTGAATCATCCGAACGGGTCGAGGGCGCCAACGCCTCGGCGTTGTTTGCGATGATCGAAGACCTGTCGCGGCGCCTCCGGTCGAAGTTCGAAGGGCTGAAGGTCAACGCGGCGCTGCTGACCGCGCCAGGGGCTGACGACGCGCCTGGGCTCGATCGTGGGCTGGGCGACGTCACCACCTCGTCGATCGAGGCGTACCGGCTTTACGCTGAGGCCATCAACTTTCACGAACGGGCGCGTTCGGCAGAGGCCGCCGTGATGTTCGAGAAGGCGATCGCCATCGATCCGGCGTTCGCGATGGCCTACGCGAAGCTGGCCGTCGTCGAGAATAATCTCGGTCACTTCGACCGACGCGACAAGTACGCGGCCCAGGCGCTGAAACTCGCCGACCGCTTGACGCCCAGGGAACGCTATTACATCGAGGGGTTTTACTACTCGGCGCGCCGGGCCACGATCGGCCAGTCAATCGACGCCTACAAGAGATGCATCGAGATCGACCATGGTCACCAGTCGTGCCGCCATAATCTCGGACTGCAGTACCTCCTACTCGACCGCCACCGGGAAGGCATGGAACAGTACCAGGAATTGGTGCGGCTGGGCGCGACCAATGCCACCTCGTTCGAGAACCTCGCGATTACGCACCTGGCCATGGGAAACATTGACCAGGGCCTGGCCGTCGTCGATGCGTTTCTCAAACGCCATCCCGCAAGCGCCAATGGCCACAACAGTCTCGCCGCGCTGCTCGTGGCCCAGGGCCGTTACGACGAGGGGCTCCGCGCTTTCGATCAAGCCCGGTCGCTGGAACCGGGAGAGGCTAATTACGACCTCGGCAGGATCGTCACGCTGCTCTTACGCGAAGACTGGAAGTTGGCCGAAGAACATAGCCGTGCCATGTACGGCGGCAACGACGAAACTCGGAAATGGTTCGGCGCCCAGTCATTGTTTGCGACAAACATGTACCGCGGACGGGGCGCAGACGGCCTGGTCTGGGCCAACCGCGCGGCCAGCGCCTATAAAACACCCGGGCAGCGCAGCAG
>JBKJYG010000067.1:0-3431 GCA_046715905.1 Hyphomicrobiaceae bacterium
GAGCGGCACCGCGATCGAACTCGTGATCCGGCGGGCATTGGCGACCATCTCGCTCATGGTGAGGAGCCCATAATCGGGAAGGCCATGCGCCGCCGACGTACCGGCTCCCGTCATGTAGACGGCTGGAAACCCCGCCTGTTCGATCAGGCGCGCCGTGATGCAGTCGTAGGCCCCCGGAGCGACCACCATATCGCCCGACCTGATCTTATCCGCGAGCGTCTTTACCTGGGCCATCCGCGTCTCCGATGGTGAAGCACTCGCATGGACGCTACGTCCTGACTGGCGAACGGGCAAGCTCCGATGCTTCCACAGGCTTGGCGGATGCGGCTCAGGTGCCTACGATCGGATTGAAATGCATCCCCTGAAAGGACCAAGGCGATGAAACGTGTGCTGGTAACGGGCGCTGCCGGTGGGATCGGGACGCATTTGCGGAAACTGCTGCCGCCGATCTACCCGGACCTGCTGCTCTCGGATCGGCGCCGCCCTGCCGACCTGGCCTCAACCGAGCGGTTCGAAGCGGCCGACCTCACCAAGCCCGAAGAGGTGCAGCGCATCTGCCGAGGGATCGATGGCATCGTTCACCTGGGCGGCTATTCGGTGGAGGGGCCTTGGGAGGATATCCTGCAAGCCAATATCATCGGCTGCTATAATCTGTTCGAGGCCGCCCGCATGGAGGGCGTGAAGCGCATTATCTTTGCGTCGTCGAACCACGCCGTCGGCTTTCATCCGCGCACGTCGCGCATCGGCACAAAAGTCATTCCCCGGCCCGACAGTCGCTATGGGGTCTCGAAGCTGTTCGGCGAGGGACTCGGCGCGCTCTACGCCTTCAAGCACGGCATCGGCGTTCTCAGTATCCGCATCGGCAACGTCAACGATGAGCCGATCGATCCGCGCCGGCTGTCGATCTGGTTGAAGCCTGAAGATCTCGTCCGCCTGATCCGGATCGGATTCGAGCGGCCGGGCCTCGTCTACGAAGTCGCCTACGGCATCTCGGACAACGATCGCGGCTGGTACGACAACAGTCATGCCGGATCGTTGAACTATCGCCCCGAGGGCCGCTCGGAGGATTTCGCCGCCCAAGTGCTGGCGGCGCATCCGCCGGCCAAGCCAGACACGCCCGGTGAGTTCTACCAGGGCGGCCAGTTCTGCGACGTTGACTATTCCGCCGACTTTGCGCGCCTCAAGACGAAAAGCTGAACCCGCCCATGACCGCTCCCTCGCCTCGCATCGATCCAGACCGGGTCATCGGTGATCTTCGCCACCTCGCAACGATGGGAGCCTATAAGACGGGCGTACATCGCCCCTCGCTCTCAGCCGAGCACATGCGGTCGCTGCAGTGGCTGGAGGCCGAGCTGCAGAACATCGGCCACCGCACCGTGATCGACGGGATCGGGAATGTATTCGGCTTCTCGCCGGCGACCGGCCCGAAACTTCTCGCCGGCTCGCATCTGGAGAGCCAGAATTACGCGGGTTGGCTCGATGGGCCGCTGGGCGTCGTCTACGCACTCGAAGCCGCGCGCGCGCTCAATGCCGATCCAGCCTTTGCCGACTGCGCGGTCGATGTCGGCGCCTGGTGCGACGAGGAGGGGCATTTCGGGCACTTTCTCGGCAGCCGATCGGCTGTGGGCGAAGTCACGGAGAGCGACATCGACGCGGCGCGCGACCGCACCGATGCGACGCCCATGCGCCCGACGCTGGAGAGAGGCGGTCTAGCAGGGCGCCCCCGGCAGGTGATCCAGCCCGGCCGCTACGTGGGTTACCTTGAGGCCCACATCGAGCAAGGCGACTGGCTCGAGGCGCATGATCTCAAGATCGGCGTGGTGACGAGCATCGTTGGCATCCGCCAGTTGCGGGTGCTGTTCGAGGGGACGCAAAATCATGCGGGAACGACGCGCATGGCGATCCGCCGCGATGCCGGCCTCGCGTGTGCCAAGCTGTGCGTTGCCCTGGATGCCGCCTTACCGAGACTGGCCGGGCCGCGCAGCGTCTGGACCACCGGGCGCATAACCCTCGATCCTGGTGGTCCGAGTATCATTCCTGGAGCCGCCGAAATGCTGTTCCAGATCCGCGATGCGGATATGGCGATCCTGGATCGTCTGGAAAATGCGCTCCGCGAGCTGGCCGCGCAGGCCGATGCGGCCGGCCCGTGCCAGGTCGTGGTCGAGGCGTTACGGCGCAGCGATCCAGCCGTCATGGCGCCCGCGTTTCAGTCTGCCATCGAGGACGCGGCAGAGGCGCTGCGGGCCGGCTGCCAGACTCGCATCCCTTCAGGTGCGGGGCACGACGCGCAGATTTTCGCCAAGCATATGCTGGCCGGCATGCTGTTCGTGCCCTCCATCGGCGGCATCAGCCACCATTGGACGGAGAACACGTCCGATGCCGATATCGTATTCGGTGCGCAGGTCTTCACCACCGCAGCAGCGCGCTTGCTTCGAGCTTAGGGGCTTAGGGCTTAGGCGCGCAGCTCGCGATGCAGCACGAGAAACGCCTTGGCGCCGCCCAGATCGGGCGTGACGCCCAGGCCGGGCTGATCCGAAACCGGGAAGCAGCCGTCCTTCAACGGTGGAAAGGGCTGGGCCAGCACCGCCTGCAGCGGGTTTTCCATCGCATCGTGCTCCAGCAAGCCATCGCCGCCGACGGCACCGAGCAGATGCGCCGCCGCATTGAGGCCGATGCCCGAGTTGAGCCAATGCGGGCAATACCGGCGGCCCGCGCGGATCGCGCGCTCGGCGACCGCGCGGCAACCCGAGAGACCGCCCCACTTGCAGATATCGGGCTGAACGACACCGACGTGTCCGGCTGCAATGAGCGAATCGAATGCCGTATGACCCAGCACGTTCTCCCCCGCCGCCAACGGCACGCGCGAAATCATCGCCAGCTCGGCCCAATGCTCGGGCGGATCATCGGCGCAGATCGGCTCTTCGATCCAATCGAGCGGATAGGCGCTGAACGCTTCCACCGCGAGGCGGCCGGAAGCCAGATCCCAGCCCTGGCTGGCATCGATCATGAAGCGCTCACCTGGCCTCAGGCCGTCGACGATGCGCCGGACATTGTCGAGGTCGGATTTGAGGTCGAACGCCACCTTGAGCTTGAAGGCGCGGTAGCCGCGCTCCCGGCACATCGCGACATACTCGGGCGCCCCGTTCGGATTGAGGTTGCTGGCGTAGGCCATCAACGGCGCGGGTTGAGCGATCGCGCCGAGAGCTTTCCAAAGCGGCACGCCCGCGCGCCGTGCGATCAGATCCCAGATGGCAACATCAAGTCCCGCGATGCAGGCGGCGAAGTTGCCGGGCTCGGCACTCTGCAGTGCGTGGCGGCGCGCCCGCTGGGTCAGGTCCAGCCAAGCCGCGGGCGCGCTCGAATACGAGCGGCCCAGCGCCATGGGAATGATCAGCTCCTCCAGCAGCCGCGCCTTGTTCTCTGCCCCGCAG
>JBKJYG010000068.1:0-2541 GCA_046715905.1 Hyphomicrobiaceae bacterium
GTGTAACATGGGGGAAGTACATGGCGATCTCGAACGAAAGTCTCGTTGTCATATTGATTGTCGGCCTAGTCGCAGGCTGGCTCGCCGGGCAGCTCGTGCGAGGAACGGGCTTCGGCGTAGTTGGCGATATTATTATCGGCATCATTGGCGCTTTCATCGGCTCTTGGTTATTGCCGCAGCTTGGTGTCCGTATCGGCAGTGGGCTTGTCGGCGCAATCGTCTCGGCGACTATCGGCGCGGTGTTGCTCCTCCTGATTTTGCGGATTGTTCGCCGAGGAGGACGGCGGTGACCCGTCAATGACTACATGCATTTATTCAAGTTTGCTGGATGGGGCGTGTTGCTTCGCCGCACGAACCGAATCGAGGGTGAACCTATGGCCATGATCGATAGACGGAAGATGTTTCCGTTTGCTGCGCTTTCAGTGCTTGGCCTCGTCGGGTTGATGACTCCGCCGGCCGTCGCGGGGAGCATTGACACGGACGCCGAACGGACCCTCAAGCGCTTTCACAGGCAGGTGCGTGGCACACGCGAACTCGTCGAAAACGCTGCGGCCGTCCTGGTATTCCCGACGGTTATCAAGGCCGGCATGGGGGTCGGCGGCGAATACGGTGAAGGGGTACTTCTGGTCCGCGGGAGGCCGATCGACTACTACAACACGGTGTCTGCTTCGTTCGGCTTCCAGCTGGGAGCCCAGACTCGATCGATCATGATCGTGTTCATGACTGAAGAGGCTCTAGGCGGTTTCAAGCGCGTCGACGGCTGGAAAGTCGGGGTCGACGGATCGGTTACATTGGTGAATGTGGGTGCGAGCGGGTCCGTCGACACATCGAGGATCGGAAGTCCCATCGTCGGCTTAATCTTCGATGGCAAAGGGCTGATGTACAATCTCACGCTCGAGGGTTCTAAGATTAGTAGCATGTCGCGCTAGCCGGTTCCACATTCCGTCTAGGCACGGCTAGTCATCCAAATCTAACGAAACGTCCCGTGCTGCGGGGTTCCCCGCTAGTGGTGCATCTGCTTCTTTCGGCCTCGGAGAACGACTTCAGACCGAGCAATCTTCCCAGGAGAAACCCATGCATTTGGGGTCGGTACTATCTGCGATCACCTCGTTCTGTTTCGTGTTTGCCGTGTGTAGCAACTCGTTGGCTCAGGAGCGCGCCGGGTTGTTCATCCCGCACTTAGGAATGCAGTTCACAACCGCTTTCACAAACGAGTTCGGCAAAGATGCGGAGTCCCTGATTACGGTCACGTCCGTCAGCACGCACGCCGTTGGCATAGACTATTCAAGTTCGCGGGGCCTCGCCGTGCAACGGGAGTTACTGGCGACAGACCGGCAAGACGCTTCGTCCTATGTGCTGGGATATGAAGCCGACATGCCCATCGTGATCTCGGGAAGCACATCGCTTGGCATCTCTGCGCGTGTCCTCTCGGAGCTGCGATCCAATGGCAGAGCACGTCTGACGCTCATTTACTCGCACAAACTGGCCAGCATCGAGTGCAGTCTCACCCTCGTTTCTGAAAAGGTCATGTTGCGAGTCATCGTCGAGGACCGGATCGCCGAAATTCCCTCCCTGCATGCGCGAGCGCAGTGCGGCGAAGGCGAGCGTACGGCGTCGGGCGAGTTTTATTTTGCCAATGACCTCAATCAACCACTGATGATTGAATCGGTTATCAACTTCAGCTGGGAGAAGCAACCGCGCACGGAGCGAATAGTACGCGTGATCGATGGGCGGGGCTTGCACCCGGACATGGGAGCAGTCACTTAAGACGATGGGAAAATACGACGCCTATGGCTTGCGCTTCGACTTCGACAGCGCCGAATTGCGCGCGGAATCGGTCCAACTGGTGCGTGAAATTGCCCAGAGGCTGTTGGCAAATGCTAATTGGGGGATACAGATCGTCGGCCATACGGATTCAACCGGCGGGAAGTACTATAATATTGGACTATCCGAGAGGCGCGCCGAGTCCGTGCGGCTTGCTCTCGTGGGCCAAGGTATCGACGAAAGGCGCCTTAGCGCAGAGGGCCGCGGCGATGGCCAATCGATTGTCGACAACGACACCTTGGCGGGGCGTGCCATCAATCGTCGCGTGGAATTCCGCCGGCTCGATCGCGGTGGTGGCGGTTGAAGACCACTAAATCCACGAGAGTCTTACTTATGGGCTGGAACCAGTCGCGGGCATTCTCAATATCGGCGGGCCAGCCCCCTGTGCCGTCGTGGAGCCGCTTCAGCAGCGAAACGAACCCTGGCCAGCAGTCCATGGCCGAAGCCGGGGGACGGTAGATCGTAAGCGGCGCAAACGGTGGTCCGCTGGCGGCGATGCGGTCGAACGGCTTGGCAGCCGATTGGGGACCGACGCGGGCCGCCTTGCGCGCGAACGCCGCTAGCGCCTAGTCATACGCCTAGTAGTACGACTAGGCGTATGGATGAGCGGGCGGGTTGAGATCCTCACTGGGCCTGAGCGCCGACGGCGGTGGAGCGAGGAAAAGAAGCTCCAACTCGTGGAGGGGCATGCCGTCCTGGCTACTCGGTGTCGCAGGT
>JBKJYG010000069.1:0-6315 GCA_046715905.1 Hyphomicrobiaceae bacterium
TGAACATGCGGGCGCCGGATTACCTCCTGAAAAAGGGCGTCACAGCGCTGCCTTGCGTCGGCGATGGCCGCCAATCGGGCACGTCGGGCAGCCCGTCGATCTTGAATGCGTCGCCGGAAGCGGCCAACGGCGGCGGCTTGGCCCTCCTGCGCACGGGCGATCAGGTGCGCATTGACCTCAACACGCGCACCGCCGACATGCTCGTGCCGGATGCGGAGCTGGCCAAGCGCCGCGACGCGCTGGCCAAGGCCGGGGGCTTCAAGGTGCCCGAGAGCCAAACGCCCTGGCAGGAGATCCAGCGCGGCATGGTCGATGAACTCTCCAATGGCATGGTGCTGAAGCCGGCCGTGAAGTATCAGCGCATCGTTCAGACCAAAGGGCTGCCGCGCGACAATCATTGAAGGCGCGGGCGTGTGCTGAAGGGCGGTCTGGCGGGTGCACAGAGAGCCGAGGGAGGGCCCATCGCTCAGCTCAATCGGGCGTCAGCCACTGATCCGGAGCCGCTTGAACACAGGATAGGACATGAAAATTCTGGTAATGGGCTCCGGCGGCGTCGGCGGCTATTTCGGTGGCCGCCTCGCGGGCGCGGGTCATGACGTTACGTTCGTCGCCCGCGGCGCACATCTGGCGGCCCTCCGCGAGGCCGGCCTGATGTTGGACAGCCAACTGGGAAATCTCCACGTGAAGCCGGCCAAGGCCGTCTCAGACCCGGCCGAGGCCGGCCAGCCCGAGATCGTCATCTTCGCGACCAAGATGGGCGACACGCAAGCCGCCGCGCGGCAGCTTGCGCCCGTGGTGCGCGATGGCCTCACCATCCTCACGTTCCAGAACGGCGTCGAAGGTCCGACGCTCATTCGCGGGGCCATCCCCAAGGCGCATGTCATTGCCGGCGTGGCGCGCATCGCCTCACACATCGCCCGCCCCGGCGTCATCGAGCATCGGAGCCCGTTCGCACGCATCGAATTCGGTGAGCCGGGAGGCGCGCCGAACCCGATCCTGGAAACATTTCATACCGCCTGCAAGGACGCCGGCATCGACGCCATCCTTTCGACCGACATTCAGCGCGGCGTGTGGATGAAGTTCGCTATGCTGGCGCCATTCTCCGGCCTGACGGCGCTGACGGGGCAAACGGCGGGGCCCATCCGCACGACTTCTGGAACGCGGGCGCTGATCGAGGACGCCGTGCGCGAGGTGCTGGCCGTCGGTCAGGCGGAGGGCGCGGGCGTGAAGCCCGACGATTTCGTCGGGCTGATGAAAACCATCGACACCAATCCGGCCGGCATGACGTCGTCGATGTCACACGACCGGCAGGCGGGCAAGCCGCTGGAGGTCAACTACCTCTCGGGTGCCGTTGTCCGCCTGGGGGAGAAGCACGGCATCCCGACGCCGACCCACAAGTTCATCACCCAAGCGCTCGCCATCGATGCCGGCGGCCGGCCAACCTAGCTTGGCTGCCTGGATCCGTCAGCTCGGGCCCATCCGCTCGCCGTGAGGCATCACGTAACCGGCGGTCGGGCCGGCTCCGGCGGCAGCCTGGAACGTGTCCGTCCAGGGACTGGCAAAGTGGTGACGCAAGATCTGATGGTGACGCGAGGGTGCAGGGCAGTTGATAGTGTGCGGGCACGGTCACGCATCCTGGTCTGGAGACGCGCTCATGACGAACACGATCGCTTTCATCGGACTGGGCGCCATGGGCGGGGCCATGGCCGAGACGCTCATTCGCAACCAGATGCGTGTCGTGGGCTACGATACCCGGCCGGAGGCCGTCGCCCGGCTCGAGGTCGCCGGGGGTTATGGCGCCGCGAGCATCGAGGAAGCCGCCCGCGATGCCCACATGCTGATCCTGATGGTCGTCAATGCGGATCAGGTCGAGGACGTACTGTTCAACAAGGATGCCCTGGAAGCCTTGCAGCCGGATGCTACGGTGATCGTCACCTCGACTTGTGCGCCCGACCGGATCCAATCGATCGCCAAGCGGGTCGAGAAAAGCGGCCGCTCGTTTGTCGATGCGCCGGTCTCGGGCGGCGTCACGGGCGCGCGCAACGGCTCGCTGACGATCATGGCGGCGGCGCGTCTGGCGGTGTTCGAAAAAGCCAAGCCTGTGCTCGCGGCCTTGGGCTCGAACCTGCACCACCTCGGCCAGACGCCTGGGCAAGGCGCCGCCATGAAGGTGGTCAACCAGCTCCTGTGCGGCGTGCATATCGCGGCCGCGGCGGAAGCTCTGGCGTTTGCCGAGCGCGCCGGCATTGACCCCAATCTGGCGTTGCAGGTTCTGTCGGGATCGGCCGCCCAGAGCTGGATGCTGAATGCGCGCGGGCCGCGCATGATCGACTACGACACCGTCGTCACCAGCGCGGTCGACATCTTCGTCAAGGATCTCAGTCTGGTGCTGGACGCGGGCCGGGCCGCCAAGATGGCGTTGCCGCTGACCGCCGCTTCGCATCAGCTCTTCCTCGCGGCTTCGGCGATGGGACACGGGCTCGAGGATGACAGTCAGGTGATCGAGACCTATCGCGCGCTGATGCGGAAGAAAAGCGAGGCCACGTGAGCTCGTCACGGGGACGGCCGTGATCGCAGACGATGCGTGAACCAGATCGCCGTGAGCGGCAGGATGGCCGCGCCGACGATATAGATCGGCGGGGCGCCCCAGCGATCGAACACCGGCGCCCCCATCGCCACGCCGAGCGCCTGGCCGCCAAACAGCGCCAGGGCAAACAGCGATACGCCAAGCCCGCGCGCCTCCGGTGCCATCTGGGTGGCGTTGGTCTGCAAGGTGTTATGCAGCATGTAGAACGCCAGCCCCATCGTGGCCATCAGCGGTGGCGCCAGCACGACCGAGGGCGAGACAGCGAACGCCAGCAGCGCCACCGCCAGCAACAGGCCCCCCGCCCGCGCCAGTCCGCGTTCGCCGAGGCGTTTGATGAGACGCCGCGCGGTGAGCGAATACACGATGGCGCCGACCCCGTAGGCGGCCATGAAAATGCCGATCAGGCCGAAGCCCAAGCCGTAGCGCTGGTTGAGGTCGGCGCCGATGTAGGCGAATGAGCCGTAGAAGGCAAAAGCCTCGAAGAACACCGTGACCAGCAACACCTGCACCCACCGGCGGCGCAGGATCGACAGCATGCTGGCCAACACATTGGCGCGGTGTACCGGCGCGCTGGCCGGCTGGCTCTCCGGATGAGCGTGCAGTTCCCAAAGCATGGCGAGCCCGGCGAGGGCATGCAGGCAGCCGATGATTACAAACACCGTTTGCCACCCAAAGCGGTCGCCCAGATACCCCCCCGCCGCTTGCCCCAGAATGATGCCCGAGAATTGGGCTGACAGGAAGCGCGCGAGAACCATCTGCCGCCGCACGAATGGAACCGCGTCGCCGATCCAGGCAAAAGCCAGCGGAATGGGTGCGGCTGCAAAGGCGCCAACCACGAAACGTGCGGCCGTAAGGCTCTCCAGCGTCGGCATGAACGCGGCGATGGCTGTTGCAATTCCGGTCGCGATCGACGCCAGCGCGACGATCAGATACTTGCCATAGCGGTCGCCAATGGGCCCGAACAGAAGCTGGGTGAGGCCGTATCCCACGGCAAACGCGGTGACGATTGCCGATGCGGCGCCGACGCTGGCGGCGAATGTCTGGGCGACTTGCGGCAGCAAGGGATCACAGGCGCGCAAGTTGACCGAGCTCGAGAAGGCGGCCGTCGACAGCAGCACGATGGCGCGTTGCGGCACCGGCCTATCGCGGACCGGGAGTGGGGCAGGGCTCACGCGCGCGTCTCCAGGCGTGGGCTTGAGCTTGGGCGCGCGCGTGAGCCGAATTGCTCATTGATGAGCGCCACCCCGAGTGCCACTCCCGTGAGACTGATCAGGATCGAAAGGGTCAGCGGCTCGCTCAGGATGAAGCAGCCGACCAGGACGCCGAACGCCGCCTTGAGGTAGCCCAGGCTCGAGACGCCGATGGAGCCCAGCGTCTTGATCAGCCGGTAGTAGAGGATGACCGCGATGCCGCCGCAGAAAATGGCGCTCGTTGCCAGGGCGGCGAGCGAACGAAGCGACGGGACGATGCTGAAGGGACGCTCGAAGGCCAGCGCGACGAAGGTCAGCAGCAGTGCTGAACAGGTGGTGGCGCCAGCCGCCGCGGTGACGGGCGAGATGGCGGCGAAGCGGCGGCCGAACACGGCGGCGCCGCCATAGCCCAGTGCCGATAGCATGACGACGACTTGGCCGATGAAGCCCCGGTCGAGGCCCTGCAGGGCTTCGATGCCCACAACCAGCACCACGCCGCCGAGCCCCACGGCGAGCCCAGCGACCTTCTGCACCCCGACGCGCTCGTGGCGCGTGATGAGCACCGTCAGCAGGGTTGCAAAGATCGGCGTCGTCGAGTTCAGGATCGCGGCCAGCGCACTGTCGATGAATTGCTGGCTCCACATCACCATGACGCCGGGACCGCCGCTGGTGAGCAGACCTTGGATCAAGAACAGGCGCCAGGTCGGCAGATCGCTCGGACGCGGATAGCCGCGCGCAAAAACGATCATCCAAAGGAAGATCGCGGCGATCGAAAGCCGCATGGCCACGCCTGTAAATGGCGGGATGGTCTCGAGTTGGATTTTGTTGAGGCCGAACTGCGCACCCCACAACAGTCCGACGATCAGCAGCGCCGCCAGCTCCAGCGAGAGGCGCGGGCCCGGCTGCGTGGTTGGCTGCTGCATCGTGTTTCCGCCGCGTCGGGTGAACCGGATCTTGCCCTAACGCGATGCGACAGAAGTGTCGAGGGTGTTTACGGACGCGCAGCGGCGTGCGGGCTATTTGCAAATGCGTGCTGAACCATCACGGCCGTGCCGCGCCAGATCCAGATGAAAATGATCGCGATGGTTGGCATCATAGTTGGGACCGAGCACCGTCGTGAAGATCTCGCAGCTTGCCTGATGCACGTAGCGCAGGAACGCGCGCTCACGGGCGTCTCCGTACCAGCCATCTTTCACGCTGATCCACCGCCCGTCGGCAAGCTGGAAGCCAGAAATGTCCAGCGCGTTGGCATGTCCGTGCTCGGAGATGCGGGCACCTGATACGTGGTTCATGGGCCGGCAGGCGAAGGAGGAGGCGACTTTCAGCTCGACAACCGCCAAGCCGAACTGGCGGCGAGCGGCGGGCGTAACCACGCTCAAGACCCAATGATTGACGGCGGGGATCATGGGGCAGGTCAGCAGCGCGGCCGGCCGCATCTGCACTTGCCCGCCGGTGGCCGCTGTCATTTCGAAGGGGTGGGCGGCGCCGCAATAACCAGGCCCGCCCAAGGCGGCGCGCTGGACCAAGAACGGGCCCGGGCGCGCATAGCCGCCAGCCAGGCACGCACTCTCCTCATGCGTGCGCCACGGCTCAGGCCTGGACACGAACTCGGGCGTGGACCGGCTGCAGCCCCATAAGGACAGCAGGGTTCCGATGACCCACAGACTTCGTGTACCCAGACGCCACATAGTGCGCCACATTAGGTTTGATCCGATAAAAGACGGTTAACAGGTGGTGACTTTTATCGATCACGTTGGGCGGGGCTGGGACGAAATTAGGCCGGTCCCGTGGTCGGGGCCGGCCTGGAATAAGGCTGACGCGGTCTGGCGCCATCGGCGATCAGGCGGCGCGCGAGATCTCCTTGATGGGCGGACGCGGGCGCCCTGAGCGCTGGGCGATCTCCTGATCCTGCGCTTCGATCGCTTGGCGCGCGGGTTCATCACCGTCAAGACCGCCGACCACTTCAGCCGCGACCTTGCGGTTCGACGTCTGCGTCCCGTCCTGATAGACGACGTTGAACAAAACGAATTCAGCCTTCGCAGTGGGTTTCTTACGGCCCATTACACTACTCCATTCGCTACACGTTCTTGGACTTAGCTCTTATCGGCAGAAGCCGGTCCCGATGGACTCAAGACCGCGATTGATCTGATCGGTAACGATCGCCGCTCGAAGACGGTTCAGCGGGCGCTGAACGGACGGTCGCCGCCTGACCGTCTGCTACGGTTTCGATCGCCGCCAGCCGGGCCTTTGCCCGGCGCGCGATCAGCAGGCCGCGCGAACGTGCCCCGATCGCCTCGATGCTCGGACCGATACTCCGGACGCGAGCTTGCAGGTTTATCTCCGCGCCCCTCATCTCGGCGGGCCGGATAGTTGCTGGGGCTTGGAGCACGGTTGCCGCGGTCGGCGGTGCGCTCGGAAGCCCCCCGATACTCCGACCGCGCTTCAGGCGCGCGGCTGCGGGGTGAACGATCGGGTGCACCCTCACGTGGGCCTGAGGACGCGCGTCCAACGCCAGCGCGGCTGTCAGGGCGAGCCCTG
>JBKJYG010000070.1:0-2914 GCA_046715905.1 Hyphomicrobiaceae bacterium
ATTGCCGAAGGGGCATCGGTTGCGGAGCGCCCTCCCGAGAGCCCATTGTAATGAGCACTCAGGGACGGACCGACACTGCCACGGCTCCCAATATGTTCACCGTGCCGCCAGGTCAGCCTTTCCTCGATGCGCTGGCGGGCGCCATTCTGTCGGGGCAGTTGCCGCGGGCCGGCGGCCGGGCTCCGTCACCGATCGACCTGCCTCGCACGACCATTCTGTTGCCCACACGGCGGGCGGTGCGGGCGTTGCAGGAGGCGTTCCTCAATCAGGCCGTGGTGGGCGATGAAGGTGTTGCGATCCTCCTGCCGACCATTCGCCCCATCGCGGAAGGCCTCGATGACGAAAGCCTGATCGGGGACTTGGCCCAGCACCCGGAAGGACCTCAGATATTCGAGCTGCCGCCCGCGATCGGCAAGCTGGAGCGCCGGCTGGCGTTGTCCGGGCTCGTGCTGTCGTGGTCGAGGGCCATCCGGCGGGGGCTCGACGGCGCACCCGCCGATCCGATGACGCCGGCTCAGGCGGTGCGCCTTGCGGCCGATCTGGCAACGCTGATGGACACGCTCGAGACTGAAAACGTGGCGCTCGACAATCTTGATCAACTGGTGCCACAGGATCTGGCCGAGCATTGGCAAAAGACGATCGACTTTCTCCAGATCGTGACCGATGTTTGGCCGGCCTACCTCACCGAACGGGGCGTGCTGTCGCCGATGGAACGGCGCAACCGCCTCATTTTGGGGGAAGCGCACCGCCTCAGGACGGCGCCGGTCGGCGGACCGGTGATCATCGCTGGTGTGACGGGTTCAATTCCGGCGACGGCTGAACTGATGCGCGCGGTGCTTGGCCGGCCAGAGGGGGCGATTGTGCTCCCCGGGCTTGACCAGATGCTCGATGCACCGAGCTGGGATCTTCTCGGCGACGGTCATGCCGATCATCCGCAATACGGCTTTTGGCAACTTCTGCTGACTATGGGCGTCGCCCGGTCCGAGGTTCAGCCGCTTGGCGGCGCGGAGATTCCCCAACGGCTCGTGGACCGCGGCCGGCTTCTCAGCGAGGCGCTGCGGCCATCGGGCTCCATGGCGGGATGGCGCGGCTTCGCCGCCGCAGCCGATCGCGAGCAGGTCCGCGCAAGCCTCGCCGGCGTCAGTATCATCGACGCACCCTCGGCCGAAGACGAAGCGGAAGTGGTGGCGTTGATCCTGCGCGAGGCGTTGGAGACGCCGGGCCGCACGGCAGCGCTCGTTTCACCCGACCGCTTGCTGGCCCGACGCGTGGCGGTGCGCCTGGAGGCGTGGGGCATCCGTGTCGACGATTCGGCGGGGCGGCCGCTCTCCAAGACTGTGCCCGGCACGTTCCTCGATCTCGTCGTCAATGCCTGGGCGGCTCGCTTTGCGCCGATCGAGCTCATGGGTCTCCTCAAGCACCCACTCTGCCGCTTGGGTTTGACGGCCGGCGATATTCGCCGCCGCGCCCGGGCGCTCGAGCTGGCTGTTTTCCGCATGCCGTATCTAGGGGCCGGCTTGGAAGACCTGGCTGCAACCGTCGATGGCGTGGCCCATGTGGCAGCAAGCGAAGGGCGGGGGCCCCGGATCGCGGCCGTGCGCCGGCTGAGCCGCGACGACTGGGTCGCGATGCGCGGTCTCGTTCGCGCGCTGCAGGCGGCCTTCGCGCCGCTCGATGACCTCGCCCGTCGTGGCGAGATCTCGCTGGCGGTGCTGGCCGAGGCGCATGTCGCGGTCGCCGAGGCGCTGGCGGCGATGCCTCCACTGGTGCCCGACGTGCTAGCGACCAATACGCCGCGGCTCTCTCTACCGGCGGGAGGCCCGGAAGAGGCTGGTGCATTAACAGGCTCGCCGCTCTGGGCGGGGGAGGCCGGAGCGATCGCGGCGGCCTTCTTCGCCTTGCTTTGCGACACGGCAAGTCCCGCGCCACCGCTGCGAGCCGCTGATTATCCCGACTTCTATCGGGCGTTGATCCAGGGCGAAACGGTGCGGTCGCGAATCCCGGTGCACCCCAGGCTTCACATCTGGGGTCCCTTGGAGGCACGGTTGCAGCAGACCGACGTGATGATCCTTGGTTCCCTCAACGAGGGAACCTGGCCGCGCGTGGTCGATCCCGGCGCCTGGCTCAACCGGCCGATGCGCAAAGCCCTGGGCTTGCCCGCGCCCGATGAGGAGATCGGCCGGGCGGCGCACGATCTCACCATGTTTTTCGGCGCCAAGCGTGTGATTCTGACTCGCGCCAGCAAGGTCGATGGCGTGCCGAAGGTGGCATCGCGGTGGCTGCTGCGGCTCAACGCCCTGGTCAACGACGGGCTTGGCCTTGACGACAGCCTTGACTCACCCGAACCTTGGCTCGCCTGGGCTCGAGCCCGCGATGTCGCGCCCGATCGTCCAGCCCCCGTGCGCGCGCCCCAACCCCGTCCCGCGCTAGCTCTACGGCCGCGCCGGGTCAACATCACCGATGTCGGCACGTGGGTCGCCAACCCTTACGCGATCTACGCGCGGCGCATCTTGCGCCTCGAGAAATTGCCCCTCCTGGGAGCCGTGCCGGGCCCCGCCGAGAAGGGGCAGATCGTGCATGAGGCGCTGTCGCGGTTCACAGCGCTGCATCCCGCGTCGCTTCCCCCGGACGTCGCCGGCGCCTTCATGGTGGCCGTGCGCACGGCGCTGGGCAGCTTGGGCGCAGCGCCCCGGGTGGCCGCATTCTGGCTGCCGCGCTTTGAGCGCTTTGCGGCCTGGTTCGCCGCAACAGAACCCGCCCGCCGCGCGGGTGTCGGCCGCGTGATCACAGAGGTGGGCGGCACGACGAACTGGCAGGCACCGGGCGGGAGCTTCACGCTGACCGGGCGCGCGGATCGCATCGACCTCGGGCAGGCCGGTCTCGTCATCACCGACTACAAGACCGGCCAACCGCC
>JBKJYG010000071.1:0-11423 GCA_046715905.1 Hyphomicrobiaceae bacterium
AATGGTTCAACACCGGCCTGCACTGGGCCTACGGCATCGATGGACCCGGCCAAGGCCATTATTATGTCGACTATCGCACGGGCGAACTCACGCGCTCCACCTCGGCCTACGAACATCCCCAGCCCCATGCCTGCTTCATCCAGTCGGTCGACGATGATCTCGTTGGTGAAAACGGCATTATGGATCTTTGGGTGCGCGAAGCTCGGCTGTTCAAGTATGGCTCCGGGACCGGCTCCAATTTCTCGAAGCTCCGGTCCGAGAACGAGAAGCTGTCCGGCGGCGGGCGCTCCTCGGGCCTCATGAGCTTCCTCAAAATCGGCGACCGGGCGGCAGGCGCCATCAAGTCGGGCGGCACCACGCGCCGTGCTGCGAAGATGGTCGTAGTCGATGTCGATCATCCCGACATCGAGGCCTATATCGACTGGAAGGTGAAGGAGGAGCAGAAGGTCGCGGCGCTCGTGACCGGCTCCAAAATCTGCCAGAAACGGCTGAAGGCCATCATGTCGGCCTGCATCAATTGCGAGGCGGACGCGGATGCGTGTTTCGATCCCGCCAAAAACCCGGCTCTCAAGCGCGCGATCAAGGAGGCGCGCCGGGATCAGGTGCCGCAGAACTACATCCTGCGTGTGATCCAGTTTGCTCGGCAGGGCTACAAGGACATTGATTTCGCGGCTTATGATACCGATTGGGACAGCGAGGCCTATCTCACCGTTTCGGGCCAGAATTCCAACAATTCGGTGCGGGTCACCGATGCATTCCTCAACGCCGTCACCGAGGACAAGGACTGGCAGCTCACGGCGCGCCTTGACGGGCGCCCCGTCAAGACCCTGAAGGCGCGGGCCTTATGGGAGCAGATCGGGCATGCGGCTTGGGCGTCGGCCGATCCCGGCATTCAATTCCACACCACGATCAACGATTGGCACACCTGCCCGCAATCGGGACCGATCCGGGCATCCAATCCGTGCTCGGAATACATGTTCCTCGACGACACGGCCTGCAACCTGGCCTCGCTCAACCTGATGACGTTCCGTCGGGCGGATGGCACATTCGATGTCGCCGCGTTCGAGCATTGCTGCCGTCTGTGGACCATCGCGCTCGAGATCTCCGTGATGATGGCGCAGTTCCCGAGCCGCCAGATCGCCGAGTTGTCGTATCGCTATCGAACCATTGGTCTAGGCTTTGCCAACATCGGTGGCCTGCTGATGGCGTCGGGGCTCGGCTACGACAGCCCACAGGGACGTGCCATCGGCGGGGCGATTTCCGCCATCATGACGGGCGTCGCCTATGCCACCAGCGCCGAGATGGCCGGCGAGCTTGGGCCTTTCCCCGGTTATGAGCCCAACGCGTCCGACATGCTGCGCGTCATCCGGAATCATCGCCGCGCGGCCTACGGCCAAAGCGACGGCTATGAGGCGCTGTCTGTCAGGCCCCTGCCTCTGGACCATGCGTCCTGTCACGAACGCGCCCTGGTTACGGCCGCCACCCGCGCTTGGGATCGCGCCCTTGACCTTGGTCAGGTGCACGGCTTCCGCAACGCTCAGGCGACCGTCATTGCCCCTACGGGCACCATCGGTCTCGTCATGGATTGCGATACGACAGGGATCGAGCCCGACTTCGCGCTGGTCAAGTTCAAGAAACTTGCGGGCGGCGGATATTTCAAAATCATCAATCGCGCGGTCCCACAAGCCCTGCGCACACTGGGATACGGCGAGGCCAACATCGCCGAGATGGAGGCCTATGCGGTCGGGCACGGGTCCCTCCGCCAAGCGCCGGCCATCAATCACGGATCGCTCAAGGCACGCGGCTTCACGGAGGCGGTGCTGGCCAAGATCGAGAGTGGGCTGCAAAGCGCATTCGACATCAAGTTTGTCATCAATAAGTGGACGCTCGGCGAAGACTTCCTCCTCGGTGTCCTTAAGATTCCAACCGAGGTCCTCAACGATCCGGGCTTCGATCTGCTCACCCACTTGGGCTTTTCGAAGAAAGACATCGAGGAGGCCAACGAGCATGTGTGCGGCGCAATGACGCTCGAGGGGGCTCCGCACCTGAAGGACGAGCACCTGCCGGTGTTCGACTGCGCCAATCCGTGCGGGCGCAAGGGTCGCCGTTTCCTCTCGGTCAAAAGACACATTCTGATGATGGCGGCCAGTCAACATTTCATCTCGGGCGCCATCTCCAAGACCATCAACATGCCCAACGACGCCACCGTCGAGGATTGCAAACAATCCTACATGCTGTCGTGGAAGCTGGCGCTCAAGGCGAACGCCCTTTACCGCGACGGCTCGAAGCTGTCGCAGCCGCTGAACTCTCAGCTCCTCGCCGATGACCCCGAGGAAGCCGAGCAGGTGGCCGAGCAGCTCACAGCCGACAAGCCCAATGGCGTTCGGGCTCAGGTCACTGCCGAGCGCATTGTCGAGCGCATCATCCAGCGGGCTCGCGATCGAGAGAAAATGCCGGGCCGGCGCAAAGGCTATACGCAGAAAGCCAATGTCGGCGGGCATAAGGTCTACTTGCGCACGGGTGAGTACGACGACGGACGCCTCGGTGAGATCTTCATCGACATGCACAAGGAGGGTGCTGCGTTTCGGTCCCTGATGAATAACTTCGCCATCGCCATCTCGCTCGGCCTGCAATACGGCGTGCCGCTCGAAGAATACGTCGACGCCTTCACCTTCACGCGTTTCGAGCCGGCAGGCCTCGTGCAGGGCAACGATACGATCAAGAACGCGACCTCGATCCTCGACTACATCTTCCGCGAGTTGGCCGTGTCTTATCTCGAGCGGCACGATCTGGCCCATGTCGACCCGCGTGAGATCGTCGGCGAGACCGGGCTGGGATCGCCGGATCATAATCTGCACAATGCCGCGCCACCGGCTGCCAAGTTCGTATCCAAGGGTTTGCTGCGCGGCGGATCGATCGCGCGCATCGGTGCCCTGGCGGAGCACGAGCCGATTGCGCAAACGACGGCGGTGTCAGCCTTGCTGAAGGATGTTGCCGGCGCATTCCAACGACCCGAGGCAACGACGCTCCATCAGCATCGCACGATGCAGACCGAGGTTTTCGGCACCGTCCAGGGTGCGCTGGCTCTCAAAGCACCGCCGCCAGTGCTGCTCAAGCGGGAGGATCAACGCTCGGAAGCCAAGCTCAAAGGCTACGAGGGCGAGAATTGCCGCGAATGCGGGAACTTCACGCTCGTGCGCAACGGCACCTGTCTCAAATGCGACACCTGCGGCGGGACCAGCGGCTGCAGTTGAAGCCGGCGCAATCTCGAAGGTGGATGCGAGCCTCATCATGACACAGCAAAATGATAACACGAGCGAGATTGAACAGCCCGAGCCGGCCGGTCCAGAACCGGGCCGGTTCGGTCAGGAAGAGAACGCAGCAGTCGGCGCCACCGAGACCAGCGAGGACGATCATGACGCCTTCGATCTCATCGAACTCGTTCGGCAGCGGCTCAACCTCGATGTCGCGATCCCCGATGTTACGATCGCCGCGAGCCTCATGGCGGTTTCTGCCAAGTCCGATCGACGGGAGCGCTGGCTGGCGGCCTTTTCTTCGCCGCTGGGCAAGTGCCTGGCCATGCAGGGCGTCGATTTGAATACAGCCCTGAACACGGTGATGGCGCTGGCGCCAAAGCCAACGAACTGAAGCGATCCCGCGACCGGTGCGTTGTTGCCGGCCAGACGCCAGGAACATTCAATGCGGTCCGCACATTCCGTCCTCGAGCCACAGATTTGCCTGTTCGCGGACCACCTTGATGCCGCCCTGGCCGCGGGCGAGGATTTGCAGGCGCTGGCGCTGGCGCCCGACCTTTCGGGGGTTGAGGGGCCGCGGCGTCTTTCCGACTTTGTTGCGCGTGTCGCCCGACTTGAGGCATCGCTGCTGGCGCACGTGCTGCAGGCGCGCCGGCTGGCGGCCGCGGTCCAACGGCTCGACGGAGATGTCCGACGGCTGGAAGCCTTGTTTATCGCCAATACGGCGCTGCTGGTAACGCTGATCGATGAGTTCGGCGACCGGGCACATGACTACTTTGCGACCGGCGCCGACCCGCTCGCCTTTTTACGCAGGCGAGCCCTGCTGGCCGAGGACGCCGCAACGGTCAGTTCTTTTGACGAGCTTCGCGTCACCGAAGAGTTTCGGATCGGCGGCGTCGTCGAGTTGGGGCCTTTGCTCGACCTTGTCGGGGCTTTCCTCGACGTCCTCGATCGTCGCTTTGATCTTTATGGCGAAGCCGCAAGGCAAGCCGCCTTAAGCGCCTCCATCTTCCAGGAACATCGCCAGCAAGCAGCGGGGCGGTCCGCCGCCCCAGCGGCGGGCACAAGCGCAGCCGCCCCGTTGACGGGTGCCTCGCTGGCCGAGGCCCTGGTCCGGCTGGAGCAATCGCGCAGTCCATCTGGGACCGAAAAAGCCGGTGTCCCGGCCTGATCGGCCATCCCGGTCTGATCGGACGTCATCAGCGCCTGCTATACGCTGATCCCCTTCTCCGTTAAGCGGACCCTCAATCGAGCATCGGCTGCGGTGAGCCGGTCGGGATCGGTGGATCGCAGGACGAGCTGCGTCCCAAACACCCGCGCGTCGCGGTTGAACGGATAGCTGCCCATCGCCACGTCGGGGAACTCAGCTTGTGTTTCGCCGAACAGTTCGGCAATTTCCCCCTCCGGCCGCAGCAGCTCGATGGTGATCGACAGCATCTTGCGGCCGGTGCGCAGATTGGGCGTCACCGAATCCAGCATGACCTGCATGATGCTCGGAATGCCGGCCATGACGATGACGTTGTCCAGCATGAAACCCGGCGCTACGGAGATGGCGTTGTGGATCAGCACCGCGCCATCCGGGATTCGGGCCATGCGCAAGCGGGCAGCGGTGGCCTCGATGCCGCGGCGCGCGAAGTTTTCGAGCAGGAGCTGCTTGACCTCGGGATGATGGTCGATCGGCACGCCGAAAGCCTTGGCGACGCTGTCGGCCGTGATGTCGTCATGGGTCGGGCCGATGCCGCCGGTCGTGAAGACATAGGTGAACCGAGCGCGCAGGCCGTTTACTGCCGCAACGATTTCGGCTTCCTCATCGGCAACGATCCGAACCTCTTTGACCTGGATGCCGACGTTGGTGCAGTGGTCGGCGATGTAACCGATGTTCTTGTCCTTGGTCCGTCCCGACAGGATCTCATCCCCGATCACGAGGATCGCGGCGGTGACGATGCCGGCTGCCTCACTCATGCACATGCTCCTGTCCAGGCCTTCGACCGAGGTTGCGGCAGTGTTCCGATGTACTTTAGCGGGTTGCAGGCTGGAATGGCCACCCGTAAGCAGGTCGCATGCGGTTTTCCTCCAGCTTGATCCCCGGCATCCTGCTTCAGCGCTATAAGCGCTTCCTGGCCGACGTGCGTCTCGACGACGGCGAGGTGGTCACGGCGGCCTGTCCCAACACGGGATCGATGATGGGGCTCGTCGCGCCAGGTACGCGTGTCTGGCTTTCGAGTTCTGAAAGCCCGACCCGTAAATACCGGCATACCTGGGAACTGCTCGAAGTCGATCTGGGTTCTGGGCCGGCGATCGTCGGCATCAACACGGGGCACCCTAACCGGATCGTGGCTGAGGCCATCGGTGCTGGGGCGATCGAATCGTTGCGGGGCTACGCGACGGTCCGCCGCGAGGTGAGGTATGGCCGCAATAGCCGCATCGACCTCTTGCTCCAGGACGAGGTCAGGGGGCTTTGTTACGTCGAGATCAAAAACGTCCACATGATGCGTCTGCCGGGACGCGCCGAATTTCCAGACAGTGTGACGGCGCGGGGCGTCAAGCATTTGGGCGAGCTGTCGGACATGGTACGAGCTGGACATCGTGCCGTGATGCTCTATCTCATCCAGCGCGCCGATGCGCAGACGCTGGCGCTGGCTCGCGACGTCGATCCCGGTTACGGGTTGGCGTTCGATAGGGCTGCGGCGACGGGGGTCGAGATGCTGGCCTTCCGATGCCGGCTCACGGACGAGGAGATCGTCCTTGATGGGCCCGTGCCCATTCTCCGGTCCTGAGCCGGCGGCTGCTTACACGGTGAGAAACCGCGCCCGAATGCTGGCCTCCTCGGCGCGGAACACCTCGGGGCTGGCCTTGTAGACCATCCGCCCCTTGACCATGATGTGCAGGTCGTCGGACACAGCCTCGGCCAGTTTCATGTTCTGCTCAATGAGCAGGATGGTGACGCCCTCGTCGCGCAGCAGCCGGATGATCCGGGCCAGCTCGCGCACCACCAGCGGCGCAAGTCCCTGGCTCGGTTCGTCAAGCAGCAGTACTTTGGGATCGGAGACCAGCGCCCGCGCGATCGCCAGCATCTGCTGCTCGCCGCCCGACAGTTGTGAACCCTTATTGGCTGCGCGCTCGCGCAGTGCGGGGAACAGTTGAAGCAGGCGATCGACGGGCCACGCTTTGGCCGGCTGCCGTTCGGCGACCTTGATATTCTCCAGCACCGTGAGATCGGGAAAGATCAGCCGGCCTTCCGGCACGTACGCCACTCCCGCCCGGGCCACCCGATGCGGAGCCCAGCCGGTGATCTCGACATCGCCAAGCGAAACGCGCCCGCTCGTCGGGGCCACGAGGCCCATCACCGTCTTGACCGTCGTAGTCTTGCCAACGCCATTGCGGCCAAGCACGGCGCTGATCCGCCCTGGCATGAGGTCGAGGTCGACCCCGTGCAGAATATGGCTTTGACCGTAATGCGTATTGAGGGCTTCGATCTTCAACATGCCTCGAAGCCTCCCAGGTAGGCTTCCTGGACCTTTGGGTCGGCCTTGACGTCCTCGGGGCTGCCGTCGGCGATGACGGCGCCGCGATGCAGGACCGTGATCTTGCTGGCCAGGCGGAAGACCACCTCCATATCATGCTCCACCAGCAGCACCGTCATTTTGGTATCGGCGAGAAAGCGGGCCAGCGTTTCGACGGCCTGGCCCGTTTCCTCGACCGACAACCCTTGCGTGGGCTCGTCGAGCAGCAGCACGCGCGGCCGCTGCGCCATGGCCATCGCGACCTCCAGCAGCCGCTGATCGCCATGCGATAACAGGCCAGCCGGCCGTTCTGCGACATCGGTGAGCCCAAGCTGGGCCAGTGCGGCATCTGCTTGTGCGCGGGCTTCTTCGAAGATGCCTTGGCCTCCGAACGGCTGCCACCGGCGGCCATTGCGCGCTTGCGCCGCAAGCATGGCGTTGTCGCGTGCGGTCATCTCGGGGAACAGCGATGTGAGCTGGAAGGTGCGCGACATCCCGCTCCGGCAGATGGCATGCGCGGGCAGCCCCGTGATCGTGCGGCCATCGAAGCGCACTTGGCCCGCAGAGGGCCTCACCACGCCGGTGATGAGGTGGAACAAGGTTGTCTTGCCGGCGCCATTGGGGCCGATCACGGCCCGCACCTCGCCGTCCTCCACGCGCATGCTGACGTGGTCTACAGCGACCAGCGCCCCATATCGCCGCGTGAGTTGATCGAGCTCGAGCAACGCCATCTCAGGCCCCCGATGCGCGGCGCCGGAACCAACCGCTCGCCAAGCCCCAGATGCCTTCGGGCGCAAACAGCACGAATGCGATGAAGATCAGTCCGAAGAACAGCGCCCACGCCTCGGTGTAGGAGCTGAGCTGGTGCTCCATCATCATGAAGAACGCGGCGCCCAGAATGGGTCCGACCAGTGTCCCAGCGCCGCCCACGATGACCATGATCAGCACCTGTCCCGAGAGCAGCCAGAACAGCAACTCTGTGTTGGCGAACCCGGCAAACGGCGCGTACAGCGCGCCGGCCAGTCCGCCGAGCGCGTAGGAGATGGCCACTACGGCGATTTTATACAGCCGCGTGTTGTAGCCTAGCGTCATGGTCTTGGCTTCGTTCTCGCGAATGCCGCGCAGCACCGCCCCAAAGGGCGAGCGGACCAGCGCGTAGCACAGGACCAACGCGCCCAATAGGCAGGCGAGAACGAAGTAATAAAAGCCCGTCTTGGTCGACAGGGCATGGAACCCGAACGGTCCGGGGTTGCGCGGGATACCCGCCAGCCCATCCGAGCCGCCCGTCACGGACGTCCACTTGAACGCAATGGCATAAAGAAGCTGCGCCAGAGCCAAGGTCAGCATGGAGAATGAGACGCCGGTCGCCAGCGTGCAGATCCAGCCAACTCCGATCGCCAGGACACCGGTCAACAGCGCCGCGGCAAACACCGCAAAGAGCAGTGGCAGGCCGGTATGCAGCAGCAGAAAGCCGCAGGCGTAGGCCCCGACCCCATAAGCGGCGGCGTGGCCGAACGAGACCAGCTTCGTATAGCCAAACATCAAGTCGAGGCTCATGGCAAAGAGCCCGAGGATCAGCGCCTCGGTGAGCAGCGTCATCGAGTAGGGCGGCAGCGCCAGAGGCGCCAACGCCAGCAGCAGGACGACCGGCAGCAGCCAAAGCGCGCGATGCATGCCGCTCATGCCTCCTTCCCCAACAGACCGCCGGGACGCAGCATGAGCACCGTCAGCATGATGAGGTACATGAAGGCCAGCGCGAAGTCTGGATAGTAGTAGTTGCCGAACACCTGCACGAACGCGACCAGTACCGCGCCGATGAGCGAGCCCAGGAAGCTACCCATGCCGCCGATGATCACGATGACAAAGGCGTCGATGATGACCGTGGCAGCCATCCCTTGCGATGCCGTGACGAGGGGCGCGGCCAGTACCCCGCCCAAGGCTGCCAGCCCACACCCGATCCCGAACACGCTCGAGCGCACGAGCCGCACATCGACGCCCAGCGCATGCCCCATCTCCGCGTTCTGGGACGTGGCGCGAATGAGCAGGCCCAGCCGGGTGCGTTCCAGGAACTGCCAGATCGCGAGCGCAACGATGATCCCCGATGCCGCCAGGAACAGGCGATAGATGGGAAACGGTTCATCCAGCATGAACACCACGCCAGAGAGCAGCGCGGGTGCCGGCACTTGCAGGGCATCGGAGCCCCAGATCAGCCGCACCGCCTCGCCGACCACCAGCGCCAGGCCGAAGGTGACCATAAGGAATGCGTGAGCATCGCGACCATAAAGGCGACGCAAAACGCCCAATTCGAACAGCGTCCCCAGCACCCCGACCAGGATCGGCGCCAGCGCCAGCGCGATCCAGTAGCTACCCGTCCAGCGGATCAGCGAGTAGCCCAGGAACGCACCCAGCATGTAGAGGGTGCCGTGCGCGAAATTGACGATCCGCATGATGCCGAAGATCAGCGTCAGGCCGACGCCGAGAAAAAATAGCAATGCCGCCTGCGATAACGCATTGACCGATTGGTTCAGAAGAAAAGCCAACGTGCTCATGCCGCGTGCGTCCCCTTTGCCGGCGCAACAGTTGAGGTCGGCGCCGGCCGCATCGTGCTCAATGGCGTTGGATCAGTCCGGCAGCATCGCGACCGGCCCGGAGCGCGTCAGCCTTCGTACACCATCTTGTTGCATGGGGGGGTCGTTCGGTCGCCGGGGTAGGTCGCGATGACCTCGGGGATGGGCGTATCGAACCCGTCTTTCTTCACCACTTTCACCATGAAGCCCTGCTGAACGCCCTGATGATCGCATTTGCGCATCACTACCTTGCCCTTGACGCTCTCGATTTCGATCTGTTCGAGCGCGGGACGAAGCTTATCAGCCTCGATGCCGCCAGCCTTGATGATGCCGGCCTCGAAGACTTTCATGCACTGCCACTGCTCGCCTTCGAACGTGTCAGGCGGTGTTTTGAATTCTTTCTTCCACAGCTCGACGAACTCCTTATTCAGTGGGTGATCATAGGTGAAGCTGTAGCGCGAAGACCCGATCAGGCCGAGGGCGGCGTCGCCGACCGCACGGATACTGGCCAGATCGACAATCTCGGTCAGCAGTTGCACCTTGTCGGGCAGCTGGTACTGCCGTGACTGGGACAGGAAAGCGTTGTTGTCGTCGCCTTGCAGCACCAGGAACACCGCATCGGCGCCGGATTGGCGGATCTTGGTGATGTAGGTCGAATAATCCTTGGTGCCGGTCGGCGCGAACACCTTGCCGAGGAATTCCTTCTTGGCGCGCGCGACTTCCTGCTCGAACACCTGCACGCTGTTGTGTCCCCAGGCATAATCGAGACCAAGGGCAAAGAATTTCTGCAGCTTGGAGTCGCGCAAATAAAGCGACACGGCGCGGGTGCCCATCGGCCCCGAAATATTGGCGCGGAAGAAATTGGGGACGAAGCTCTCGGCCGTTAGCCGCCCGTCGCCGTTATCCGATGAGATGAAGATCGCATTCCATTCCTTGAGCTTCGGTACGATAGCCAGCGCTTCGGAGGACAGCGTGATGCCGGTGAACAAGCGGCAATTATGCTTCTCGACCATTTCCTGCGCCTTGCGCACGCAGTTGGCCGGATTGCCCGCCGTATCCTCGATCAGCAGTTCGATGGGGCGCCCGATGATGCCGCCTTTGGCGTTTTGCAGCTTGGCGTAAAGCTCGGCGCCCCGCTTCTGCTGCTGCCCGACGGACCCGAGCGGACCTGTCAGGGCCAGCGGCAATCCGATTTTGATCGGACCGGCTTGGGCGCCTGCTCTGGTGCCTAAAAGCGCGCTGGAAGTAATTCCGGTGGCGACGGCAGCGCCCCCTCTAAGCAAGCCACGCCGTGACAGATAATGCGTTTTTGCCATCTCGCTATTCCTCTACCGAGGCACGACTGACAGCGATCGCAAGAGCGGCCGCCTGGCTCGTTGTTTGTCGCGTGTCAGATCCCCTTGGCGCCAATCGTCGCCCGCGCCAAAGAGGCGTGCCACAAACGCCAGTGTTAGACAGCGGGCCGCGAATGTCGAGGGGCCTCGATGGCGAGAGCTGGCTAAAGCCCCGCCGCGAGGCTCCGGGCGATGATCTCGCTCAGGACATGCCGGCGCAACTTGCCGGTGGCCGTCATCGGCAGCTCGTCGACGTGGATCAGCAGCTCCGGCAACTTATAGTCCGCCACCTCGCCTTTGAGAAAGGCCACGATTTCCTCCAGCGCGAGTTGCTGCCCCGGCTTTGGGATGACACACAGACAATTGCGCTCGCCCAGCCGAGCATCTGGAACCCCGACCATCGCCGCGTGCAGGATCTTGGGATGGGTGTAGAGGATTTCCTCCACCTCGCGGGGGAAGAATTTCTTGCCGCCCCGGTTGATGATCTCCTTGCGGCGTCCGACGATCATCACATTTCCAGCCGCGTCCACGACCTTGGCTAGATCTCCAGTGCGGAACCATCCCTCGGCTGTGAAGCTCGAACGATTGGCCTCGGGATTGTTGTGATAACCCAGATGCACGCTGGGACCGAGCGCGGCGATCTCGCCAATCTCGCCATGAGGCACCTCCGAACCGGCCTCATCGAGAATGCGGAGTTCCATCTTGGCCACCACGCGCCCGATCGTACCATTGACTTTGAGCGGGTCATCGGAAAATCGCGTGTAG
>JBKJYG010000072.1:0-12551 GCA_046715905.1 Hyphomicrobiaceae bacterium
GGATTGGCTGGCGCTACCGGAGTGGCGGCCATTAGAATGGAGCCCGTGACCGGATTCGGGCGGAATGTCGTGCAGCCCTTCAGCCCCATGTCATACGCCTTGGAATAAATGCTTTTGAAGGCGGCGAAAGTCAGCGTTTCCGGACAATTGATGGTTTTCGATATCGAGCTGTCGACATGCGCCTGCAATGCTGCCTGCATGACCAGGTGTGCGTCGGGAGACAGGTCGGCGGTTGTCACGAACGCTGGCGGCAGCGCGGCCGAGGGACCAAACATCGACCGAAAGAGACCATGCGCATAATCCTCGACGACTTCCTCGCTGGAGATGGCGCCCGGCCCCCGGATCCGCCGTGTGTAGCGGAAATCGAACACCGGCTCGACCCCGCTCGACACGTTGCCGGCCAGCAGGGAAATTGTGCCCGTGGGCGCGATGGACGTGAGGCAGCCGTTGCGGATGCCATGCCGCCGGATCGCTGACTGCACGTCGGCATCAAGCCGCGCGACGTTCGCAGAGGCCAGGAAAGGTTCGGCCTGGTAGAGTGGGAATGGCCCTTTCTCTTCAGCCAGGGAGGCGCTTGCGAGGTAGGCCGCCCGCTCGATGGCGGCCATCCACTGTCTGGCGAGCCGCGCGGCCTCGTCGCTGCCGTAGCGCCAGCCGAGCATGATGAGCGCATCGGCCAAACCCGTGACGCCGAGCCCGATCCTCCGTTTCGCCTTCGCCTCGCGCTCCTGCGCGGCAAGCGGGTACTCCGAAACGTCGATCACGTTGTCGAGGAAACGGACCGCCAGCGCCGCGATCGCCTGCAGGCGATCCAGATCCAGGCGGGCGCCGGGCGCAAACGGACGTTCGACCAGCCGGGCCAAGTTGATGGATCCCAGCAGGCAGGCGCCATGCGGCGGCAACGGCTGCTCCCCGCACGGATTGGTGGCCGTGATGGTTTCGCAATACCGCAGATTATTGCGGGCATTGACGCGGTCGATGAAGATGACGCCGGGCTCCGCATAATCATAGGTTGCGCGCATGATGCGGTCCCACAGCGCGCCGGCGCGAACGGTCCGATACACCGTGCCGTCGAAGACGAGCGGCCAATCCTGATCGGCTTGCACAGCGGCCATAAAGGCGTCGGTCACCAGGACGGAAAGATTGAAGTTACGCAGACGTCCCGGATCCGACTTCACATCGATGAAGGTTTCGATGTCGGGATGATCGCAGCGCAGCGTGGCCATCATGGCCCCCCGCCTCTGACCCGCCGACATGATCGGGCGGCACATGCCATCCCACACATCCATGAAGCTGACGGGGCCCGATGCCCCGGCGCCGACGCTCCGCACGAGCGCCCCCGATGGACGCAGGTTCGAGAAATCATGGCCGATACCGCCGCCGCGCTGCATGGTCAGCGCGGCCTCCTTCACGTTGTCGAAAATCGAGGTCAGATCGTCCTCGATCGTGCCCATCACAAAGCAGTTGAACATGGTCACGCGGCGCTGTGTGCCCGCGCCGGCAATAATCCGGCCGGCCGGCAAGAACTCCAGCCCCGCCATGGCCTCGAAAAATCGATCGGTCCAAACGCCCTGATCGCCGGGCTTCTCGACGGACGCCCCGGCTTGCGCCACCCGCCGCCAAGTTGCATCCAGCGTGCCGTCGATCGGCGTCTGGTCGGCCGACTTGAGCCGGTACTTGCTGTCCCAGATGAAGTCCGAGATCGCAGGGCGAAGGGGGTTGGATCGGGACATCAGACGCACTCTGGGGACCAGCGGAAACCACCTTCTGAACCTAGTGTGATATCCAAAACTCGTCAAGCTATGTTCGATTAATATTCCATTTTTGTTCCAATTTCGTTCTAATCCTCTCGGGGGTTGAAAAGCCTCCCGGACGCGGCTTCCTGCTGCAATCGACGGCTTGCCAGCTCGATCTGACCCTCGATACGGGCGCGAAAGGCCGCGCGCGGCAGTCCCGGTGCGATCATCGGCAGGAACTCGACGACGATGGTTCCAGGATAGCGCCGAAAGCTGCGCCGCGGCCAAAACATGCCGGAGTTGAGCGCCAGCGGAATGCAGGGCACGCCCAAGCCTTCGTAGAGAGCGACGTAGCCGGGCTTATAGGCGGGAGGCGCTCCGGGAACGGTGCGCGTGCCCTCTGGAAAAATGACAATCTGCCGACCTTGGGCGACTGTGGCGCGGGCATCGGTCAGCATCGAGCGCAAGGCGCTGGAGGCGCGCTCGCGGCGCACCAGAATGTGCTCGAACTTGACACAGAACCAGCCGTAGAACGGGATCCACTTCAGCTCGTCCTTGAGCACGATGGCGGGATCGGAGAACAAAGGCACCAGCGCAAACGTGTCCCAGGCCGATTGATGCTTGGCGACGACCAGACAGGCGCCGGGCGGCAGATGCTCCCGTCCCCGCACCTCGATCCGAGTGCCACACATGACCCTGAGAAGCCACACGCAGGTTTGCCCGTGCAGCTTCAAGCCGGCCATCGCCCAGCTTCGCGGAGCCAGCAGCAGCCAACTGCCGCCGACAAGAAACAGCGCCGTCACGAGATAGAAGACGAGCGAGAAGGTCAGCGAGTGCAGCACGATTTGCATCAAGGCAGCCGGGCCACGGGTTGCCGCCGATGCGTGGGCGGCAAGGCGTCTTCGGACGCCACCCGGCTCACTCCGAGCCTGGCTAAGGCGGTCAGATACTTGAGGTACTCTCCCATCAGCAGCCGCGCGGTCGGGACGTGGTGCCACCAGGCGCCCAGCTGGTAATGGCGGCTCGGAACCGCGTGCGCCGACAGCGTAACGCCCGGCATGACGCGCGCAAACTCGGCCAGGCTGCGCGGCATGTGGTAGCTCGAGGTGACCACGATCAGCCGCCGGAACCCATGCAGTTCTGCCCACTCCCGGGCTTCTTCGGCGTTGCCAACGGTGTCCACCGCATCGCGGCCGAGATCCACGCAGCAGCGCTGCAGCACTTCCAGGGGGGCAAACGCACGCTTCAATTCCGAGGGCGTTCCCGTGCGCGGGTTAACGCCGGTGATGAGCAACCGGCGGCCGCGCTGCGTTTTCAATAGATCCGCCCCCGCCAGGATGCGGTCTTCACCGCCGGTCAGCACCACGATGCCATCGGCCTGGGGCTGATCGGTGAGCACGGCGGTCGCGCGGACGGTGTCCACGAACAGCACAAATCCCCCAGCCCCTGCAACGCTCAGAGCGGCTGTCGCCGCCGCCAGAACCTTTGGCCATCTGGGCATGCTGTCGCCCCGCCGCCTCGAATCGATCGCCGCAGAAGCGGACCGATGGGTCGCCTTCGATCCGGCCAACGCTCGCCACAGGCTAAGCATGCGGCCAGGCTGAGGTCCCCGTCAATGCTGCGTGTGCAAGAACCTGTAGACGCTGAACCGGGACGTCACCATGCACAGGGCCGCGATCACGACCACCACGCCGCTCAATACGCCATACCCGCTCATGTCGAGCACACCTGCACCAAAAAGCCGCCGCAGCTCGGCCATCGTCACCGCTCCCCCGCCTAAAAATTCCATGCCGACCGGCATGAGCCAGAACAGGCCCATCGCACTCAGGGCCCCCACCAGGCCAGCGCGAACTCCGAGCCGCAGGAAGTGTTTCTCGAATTCCCTCGCAATGAAGCGATCGGTCGCCCCGACCAGATGCAGCACCTCGACGATCTCACGATTGGAGGCCATGGCGCTGCGGGTTGCAGAAATGATGACGGCCGTGGTGGCTGCCCCGACCAGCAGCAAAATAGCAAGGCCGGCCAGCCCCAGCGAGTGCGTCACGGTACGAATCTGGGCCTGCCATCGGCGATGGTCATCGAGCGTCACGCCTTTGAATTCGGACGCCAGGCGCTGCCGCAGCGCCTCGAAGTCAGGCGGCGAGGCCCGTTCAACCTCGATGCCAATCAGCCGGGGCACCGGTAACGACCTCAGTCCGTCGGAGGTCCCGAGCCAGGGCTCGATCAGCGCCGCAGAGTCCTCCAGGCTGAGTGGTTTGACGGTCTTGATGCCTTGCTGCTTGGCCAGGAAAGCCGAGACATCGCGCACCAGTCGCTCCCCATCGACCTTCTCGCGTGCTTCGATCTGAACCGTGACCTCGCTGGCGATGTCGCGCAGCCACGCCGCCGCCGATTGATTGATCATGTACACGGCGCCCACGGTCAGGCAGGCCAGGAAGCACATGATCGATACCACGAGCGTCAACGAGCGGCCCGTGACGGATCCAGCCGGCACGACCGGCCCTGTCGAGGAGACGGGCTCAAGCCGCGCCCTGGCGCCCGCGTCGTGGTGTTCGTCCGGCGGCTCGAGCAGCGCCGGATCGAGCTCGGGAGGCATATAAGGCTCCGAGTACATCTCATCCGGCCCGCGCAAAGGGGCACCCCCGGACGGCCTGCGAAGCGTGTACCCCGGGACCAAGTCCGGATCGCCATAGCCATCCGTGCCGGCCGCCGGCGATGATCCGGCCGGGCCGCGAGGGGCATCGGCGCGCTGCCGCGCACGCGGGATCTCGGGCGCTGGCAACCGATGGGGCCCGGGCGGCCTGTCATACGATCCGGACATGACCCTCGTGGAGCTCCAATCGCGGCGCCCTGAACTGACGCATCAGTTGATGATCGTGAGTGGCAATCACCACCGATGTTCCAAGCCGATTGAGTTCGATGAACAGCCGCAACAGCCGGCGCGCCATTTGCGGATCAACGTTACCGGTCGGTTCATCCGCCAGCAGAAGCTCGGGCTTGCCGATCACGGCGCGGGCAATCGCTGCGCGCTGTTTTTCTCCGCCCGAGAGCACGGATGGATAATGATCCATGCGTGCGCCAAGGCCGACCCACTGGAGCAGGTCCGTCACGTCCTCCCGGTATTCGGCCTCATTCTTGCCGACCACGCGCAAGGGCAGCGCCACGTTTTGCCAGGTCGTCATGTGGTCGAGAAGGCGGAAGTCTTGAAACACGATGCCGATACGGCGCCGGAACTGCGCGCGCTGGCTGTGCGCGACACGGGTAACGTCCTGGGAAAATAGATTGATCTGCCCGCGCGTGGGTGACTGTGCCAGAAACAGCATGCGAAGCAGCGACGATTTTCCCGCACCCGATGGCCCGGTGAGGAAGTGGAACGAGCCAGCTCGAAGATGAAATGAGACGTCGCGCAGCACGTCCTGTCCGCGTCCGTACTTCAGCCCGACGTTCTGCAACCTGATCACGCGATCCCCGCCCCCGCAGTCTAGACCCCCAGACACACCCTGTGTCTTTGCGCCAGAAGAGCCCTTTATGCGAGAAGAATACGCCGCGATCAATCGTGGAAGAATGTGGCGCACGTAAGGGCCGCTGCTGCGGCTGATGGCACCCTGCTTCCCTCTGCTCGCGGGCACCGGCGGCGTCGTGCAGCCCACGTTCGACAAGGATCTCGAATCTGATAGCGTTCGGCAGATTTGAAGCTAGGCTTCACGCGCATGAGCGAGACGCGCCTTTCTCCCGCTGAAATCGAAATTCTGTATTCCGCTGACGCGATTGCAGAACGCATCGACGCGCTGGCCCGCCAGATCGCGGACGCAGCGGGACACCAGCTGCTCGTCATCTCGGTGCTGACCGGCAGCTTCATGTTCTCAGCCGATCTGCTGCGCGCCCTGTGCAAGGCCGGGGTCGCCCCGGAGGTTGATTTCCTTTCCCTCTCGAGCTATCGCCGGGAAACCAGCTCGTCGGGCCGCGTTGAGATTGTTCGCGATCTCGAAATCAATCCCGCCGGACGCAACGTGCTGCTTGTGGACGATATCCTGGATACCGGGCGGACGCTCGCCTATGCCAAGGACCTCATCAACGCCCGCGGCGCCCGCCAACTTCGGACGTGCGTTCTGCTCAACAAGCGTGTTCCTCGCGCCGTCTCAATCGAAGCCGACTATGCGGCCTTCCAGTGTCCGGCCGTTTTTGTCGTCGGTTATGGCATGGACCTGGCTCATCGGTATCGGGAGCTGCCTTTCGTCGGCATGATCATATCAGAGCAGTGACGTGGCCGGATCGATGCCGCGCATCAAAGGGGGAGGGCCTGAGCAATGGGGCGCATTCTACTGGCAGACGACGATCGGGCGGTCCTCGACCTGGTGCGCCGAGCGCTGCAGACGGATGGTCACGCCGTCGTATCGGCCGAAGACGGGAGCGAGGCCGCAGCGCTGCTCCGCTCGAAGGCTAAGTTCGACCTGCTGGTGACGGACGTCCAAATGCCGGGGCTCGACGGCCTGGAACTCGTGACGCTTGCTCGCAACCTCAGGCCCGATCTCGGATTGCTGATGATGTCGGGCTATCTCGCAGTGCTTGAAAACGCCCGCAAGCTGGGGTTATCGAGGGCGCGCTTCCTCAGCAAGCCGTTTACCATTGAATCGGTGCGGCTCGAGGTTCGCTCGCTGTTAGCTTGAGCCCTGGCACGGGCATTGATCCGGACGTCCCGAGCCCTCGCGACCGGTCTGGCGCAGCCTTATCTCGCGATCGGAGGTTGGCCTGGCCCACAGCGTGCTATATAATATAGGACTTCACCCGCAAAGGTCCGCACATGCTGGATATCCCACCTCCTGGTCCGGGCGATGGATCTATGATCGACCCCTTCGGCCGTCACGTCACCTACTTGCGGGTGTCGGTCACGGATCGGTGCGATTTTCGCTGTGTCTACTGCATGAGCGAGCATATGACGTTCCTGCCCAAGCGGGACCTGCTGACGCTCGAGGAGCTTGACCGGCTGTGCTCGGCCTTCGTGGCCAAGGGTGTTCGCAAGCTTCGGATCACGGGCGGCGAGCCGCTGGTGCGCAAAAACATCATGTGGCTGTTCCGAGCCTTGTCGCGGCACCTCGAGACGGGTGCGCTCGATGAGGTGACGCTCACGACCAATGGGAGCCAGTTGCCGAAATACGCGGCCGAGCTCAAGGCCATCGGCGTCAAGCGCATCAATGTGTCCCTCGACACGCTGGATCCGGCTCGCTTCAAGGCGATTACACGTTGGGGTGATTTTTCCCAGGTGATCGCCGGACTTGAAGCCGCGGAGCGCGCAGGCCTGCAGGTCAAAATCAACGCGGTGGCCCTGAAGGGCGTCAACGAGCACGAGATCGAAGACCTGGTGCGCTTCGCTCACGGCCGCGGCGCGGACCTCACGCTCATCGAAACCATGCCGCTAGGCGATATCGATGGCGACCGCACCGGTCAATATCTTCCGCTTTCGATCGTGCGCGCCCGGTTGATGGACCGCTTCACGCTCGTTGAGAGCCCCTATCGGACCGGCGGTCCCGCCCGCTATGAACGTGAAGGAGACGGGCGGCCGGCTCGGGTTCATCACGCCGATGACTCACAATTTCTGTGAGAGTTGCAATCGGGTGCGTCTGACGTGCACGGGGACGCTTTACATGTGCTTGGGGCAGGAAGATGCCGCCGATTTGCGGGCGCCCTTGCGGGCCAGTCCCGACGATGGCTTGCTCTACCAAGCCATCGATGAGGCCATCCTGCGCAAACCCAAGGGACACGATTTCATTATCGATCGACGGTCGCGGAGGCCGGCCGTTCAGCGCCACATGAGTGTCACCGGCGGCTAAGGGAAACAAGGATCGGCTCCCTGGACGAGGGTTTGGCCGTACTTCGGGGAAGGGACAAAAGTGGCCGAGCGGCTCACGCCCCGGGATGCTGTTCCAAAAACGTGCAGCGAGCCGACCGATGGCCCCGGCCCCGAGCCGCAGTCGGCACGTCCGGGCCTGCCTGCACCTCACGTGACGCCCGCAACCGGCGCCCCGCTTCCCGAGGCTGCCCCTCGCGACGAGCCACCGTCCAGCAACATCCGCGGCATCGTTGCAATGATCGTTGGCTGTGCCTCGTTCGGGTGCGGCGACACCCTCATGAAGCTCGTGGCTGGGGTTTTTCCAACCAGCGAATTGCTGTTCATTCGGGGCGGCTTTGTCGCTTTGGGAGCGTTTCTGACGTGCCTGGCGATTGGAGCTTTTCGCATCCTGCACCGCGCTCTGAAGCCGGCGATGCTGGTGCGCGCGCTGAGTGATGCGGCGGGCGGATGGGGGTTTCAGCTCGCGCTGGCGAGGATGCCCTACGCCGATGTCTCGGCGATCACCCAACTGCAGCCTCTCGCCATTACCGCGGCATCGGCCCTGTTTCTGGGAGAGCGTGTCGGTTGGCGGCGCTGGACGGCGACCGTCGTCGGGCTCGGGGGGGTGCTCCTGATCATCCGGCCCGGCTCCTCGCAATTCAATTGGTGGGTCCTGGGAGCGCTGGTGGCGGTGCTGGCGTCCACGGTGCGGGATTTATCGACGCGCCGCGTCGATCCGACGGTGCCGCCGGCGCTGATTATGTTGTTTTCAACGGCAATGGTCATGGTGTTGAGCGCAGCGGCGGCTCCGTTTGCCGGCTGGAGCCTGCCCGACAGCGGCACCGTTTTCAAACTTGTGGGCGCCGCACTGTTCTCGCTCATCGGGCAGATGTGTATCATTATCGCCGTCCGCTCTGGCGATTTGGGAGCCGTGGCACCCTTCCGCTACACGATCATCATCTTCGCCATACTTTCGGGCATGCTGGTTTTCGGCCAGCTCCCCGACGGCATCACCATGATCGGGATCGCGATCGTCGTGGCCGCGGGGCTTTACACCTTTTACCGGGAGCAAACCCTCCGACGTCCGGGCAAATCGACCTGACTTGGTTGACCGAGCTTCGTCAGCCGACCAGATCTTTGGTCCGGGTCCGATCCGGCTCGCGCGCGACTGCCGCCGGCGGGTCGCTCTCGACTTCGACGCCCGAGGGCGGTTGTTCTTGCGGCTGGCGTTTCCAAAAGCTCATCGCCGCGCTCTTGACGCGCCGCCGCCAAGGCTTGGCGTCGGACGTTCGCGTCTGAATGATACGTCCTCCCGAGGCGCGCCGCTGCAGGGTCAGCAAGCGGCTATGCAATTCCTGCAACCCGGGGCGATGACCGACGCTGAAAATGGCGGCTTTTTCGAGCCGCGAGAACAGCAGGCTGAGCAGCCTGAACTCGCTGTCGACATCGAGGGCGGCTGTGGCCTCATCCATGATGATGATGTCGGGCTCGTCGATGAGCAGCCGCGCAAAGGCCAGCCGCTGGCGCTCGCCTCCCGACAGGGTCTGGTCCCATCTGACCTCTTCCTCGTCGAGTTTTTCGACAAAATACTTGAGGCCAACATCCCGAAGCACCTCCTGGGCGCGGTCGGTCGACAGAAGCTTTCCTTCAGCGGGGTAGGCGAGCACCTCACGCAACGACCCGAGAGGGATGTAGGGGCGTTGCGGAACGAAGGCGACTTTTGCTCCTTCCGGCAGCAGGATGCGGCCCTCGCCCCACGGCCAGAGTCCGGCCACAGCGCGGATTAGCGTGCTCTTACCCGATCCTGATTCACCCCCGAGCAGCACCCGGTCGCCGGGCGCCACCGTGATATCGGCGTCGTCAACCACGACACGCCCATCGCGATGCACGATCGACAGATCGACCAGGCGTATCTCAGCGGCACTGCTATTCTCGATCACGATACGCGCCTCTTTCTCGGACACGTCGATATCGTCCAAGGCCACCAGCAGCTCATCGATCCTTTTGGCTGAGGCCGACCACTCCGCGAGCCGGATATAATTCTCCGCAAACCAATTCAGCGCCGCCAGGACAGCGGTGAACGCAGCGGCAAGCTGCATGACGGACCCCAGCGATAATTCACCGGCCAGGAATTTCGGTGTTGCCAGGAGGATCGGAAAAATCGGTGCGAAGAAGGCATTGCTGTTCAGCATCCACGTCAGATGGCAGTGCTGGCGCGCGACATCGAGCCAGCGATCGGCAACCACACCGTAGGTTTCCCGCAGGCGTACGCCCTCGTCGTCAGCGCCTTTGATGAGGGCGATGCTCTCGGCATTCTCGCGCACGCGCACCAGCTCGTAGCGGAACTGACCCTCGCTCTCGTTCTTGGCAGCGACGCGCGACACCAGTGGACTGCCGATGAAATAGGTCAACGCCGATACGACCGAGGCGTAGATCACGGCTGCAATCGCCACGTACCCCGGAACGGTGATCACACTGGAGCCGATGGTGAGATTGATCGAACCTCCGACGACGAACAGGATGCTCACGAACGTGATGGCGCCCAGCACGGCATTGAGGAAGCCGATGGCAAACTCCAGCACGGGTTCGGATGCCAGCCGCAGGTCATCAGCCATGCGGTATTCCGGATTGACCTGATCGTCGTCCGTCACCGCCAGCCGGTAGTAGCGTTGTTTGGAGAGCCACCGCGCGAGCAGCTTTTCCGTCAGCCATTGACGCCAGCGGATTTGCAAGGTCATGCGGGTGCGCACCATGGCGACCGCAAACGCCGCCCCGATCGCAACCAGCCCAATGACCACGAAAATGGCGGTGAACAGAGTCGATCCGTCCCGCTTTTCAAGGGCGTCGAAGAACCACTTGTTCCACCAGTTGAAGCCGACGGTCACAGCCAGGTTGGCGAACACCAGCGCCAAAGCTGCAAGAGTGAGGCCCCAAGCCTTGGCCCGGTCAGGTCCCATCCAAAAGGCAGATGCAAATTTGACGTAGCGACGGATCGAACCTTGCCGCTTCGAAGACCTGAGGTCGGGCGACCCAACAGGTTCGCGGGGGTCAGATTTCGGGGATGCTCCCGCCGCAGGCGAGACGTCTGTCATCTGTTCCTCCCGCCCCACCGTCGAAGAAACGCCGTTCACCGAGGTTGGTTCCGGCGATCAGCCCTCGCTTGCTGACCTTAGGCTGGCATGCTGCGGGGTGCCTGGGGCCGCTGGCTGGAGGAAGCCAGTATTCCCACCACCTCACCCAGCCATGTCCTGACATGCCCCGGGCCTGTAAAATTGGATACATGGGCTGGGAAATGCTCCCCAGCGACCCGCAAGCCGATGCCCCCCAGCTTTTCGGCAGCCTCAAAGGCATCTTCATCCGCCACGTCATCTCCGATCATGACCGGCAGGCGGCCCACAAACATCGGCAAGGCGCAAAGCGCCTCCACCGCCGTGCCCTTCGAGTAGGATGTCGGCAGCAGCTCAAAGACCATGCGTCCGTGGCTCAGCATCATCGATCGTTCCTCGGAGGCAACGACCTCGGCCAACTTGCGCTCGATCGTTGCCCGAGCCGAAGGCGCGGCGCGATAATGCACGGCCACCGCCGCCTCCTTGGGCTCCACGATGATGCCCGGATCATCCCGGAACATCGCTCGGATCCGCTCCACCAACTCGGGCGGCGCTGGCTGAACCAATTCCTCAGCTTCGCCATTGGGAGATCTGCGGATCTGCGTGCCGTGCACGCCCGTGACGGTCAGACGCAGCGGGTAGAGCAGTTTATCGACCTGGACGATCCGGCGGCCAGTGACGACAGCCAGCGCCCCGCCGAGAACCTCGCTTAAGCGGCCCAGCGTGCCGATCAGCTCAGGCTCGACATGGACCAGCGAAGGTGACCGCGCAATATCAATCAATGTGCCATCGAGATCGACCAAGAACCCCCAGTCCGGGCGAGGTTCGGGCAAGCAGGGTACAACCATCCGGACTGTCTCCTAATAGGTCCCGGCCTGCTGATGATCAAAAGCCAGCGTCACACTCATGGCACCACTGGTCCGCAGGACACGCAAAGATATCGCATCATTGTCGCGCCTCAACGCGAAATCTGCCGTCGCGTTGCCGAGTTTGAGGCCTCGCACGGTAATCTCGCCAACGAAGTCAGGGATCATAGGATTGCAGATGCGGATTTTGTAATTTTCGGGTTCGTATTGTAAACCAAGCATTGCGCCGATCATCATGAGAGGCGCGCCGCTCGACCAGGCTTGCGGCGAGCACGCGACGGGGTAAAGCACCGGGCCCCGCCCCCGTCGGCGACGAAAGCCGCAGAACAGTTCGGGCAGCCGGCGCTGATCCATATAGGCGGCCGAGTCACAGAGCCCCTGCAGGATCGGTACAATTTCCTTTTTCATTCCATAACGGGCGAAGCCGGCGGCGATGATCGCCACATCATGCGGCCAAATTGACCCATTATGATACGACATGGGATTATAGCGGCGCTCCTTGCTGGAGACCGTGCGAATGCCCCAGCCGGACAGGAAGTCGGGACCAACCAGTGTCTGTCCGACGCGACGGGCCCGTTCCGGAGATGAAATGCCAGCAAATAGCGCGTGGCCCGCATTGCTCGTGCGGACATCGCAAGCGACCTTGGAGCCGTCCAGCGCGAGTACGTAGGTGCCGTGGTCCTCCGACCAGAACACGTCCTCGAAGCGCTGGCGCAAGCGGTCGGCTTCGCTTGCCAACTGGTCGGACCGGGACCGGTAGCCGAGTTTGGCGGCGCATTTGGAGGCCAATTGTTTCGCCGCGAAGACGTAGGCCTGGACTTCAACCAGAGCGATCGGACCTTCGGCCAGCCGCCCATCGGCGTGGAATACGGAGTCGAATGAATCCTTCCATCCCTGGTTGGCTAAGCCCTTCTCCGTGGCGCGTGCGTATTCCAGAAAACCGTCACGGTCCGCATCAGCCGGCCCGTCCATCCATGCGATGGCGCGCTCGATGTGAGGCCATAACCGCTCAATC
>JBKJYG010000073.1:0-5403 GCA_046715905.1 Hyphomicrobiaceae bacterium
GACATGGACCGATTGGGAGCTTAAGTCCGGCTTTGCTGCCGGCGGAGCTCACGCGCCCGCTCGAGCGAGGCTTCGGCCGACGCGTAGGCTTCCTGCAACGCCACGCTCCAATAGCGCAGATCCGCCAGCGCAATCGGTTTGCCCGTCACGGCGCAGGTGACGAAATCGCCGGGCGAGACGACCTGGAACTCACCGTCGGAAAATTTGACGCGGGCCTCGCCCTTGAGGCCAAAGAGACGTTCGAACCGGTTCATACGCTCCATTCTCATTCGCAATCGAGCGGTAAGCCGCGCCACCATACATGCGCGCCCTGCCCCCGGCCAGCATCAGCGACGCCTCGCCCCAGCACGCAGCAACGTTGAAGCACGGCATTTGCTCCAAGCCAGATCTGGAGCCTGCGGCTAGAACAACGACCCTTGGCCGCCGGAGGAGGGTGTGCGGGTCTTGGGGATTCGCGTCTGGGCGGCAGGGGCCAGGGTCCGGGGCGGACGCTGGTCCCCAGGCGGGTCGCTCGGCCGGGGCTCGGCCAACCCTGTCGCGCCCGCGTGGCCATCGGCAAATTCCAGGTCAATCCGCATCCCCGTTCTGATCGATGCGGCCTGGCGCACGGGCCGGCCGTGCTCATCGCGAACCAGGGCAAACCCGCGCCCCAACACCCGCTGGTAGCTCAAGGCCGCGAGCATCTGCACCTCCGAGGCGAGATGACGGCGTCCGCGGGCGATGAGACCGGCGAAGGCTTGTCCCCGACGCGCCTCCGTCGCGGCCAACCTCTCGCGGGCTCGAACCACGCGCTCGCCGATGGTCATCGGCTGCAACCGACCGGACAGCCGCTCCAACCGCGCGCGCCGGGCACCCGTGCCTCGCACCAAGGCATCAGCCGCCCGCCCGCCAAGTCGATCGAGCCGGGCGCGGCATCGTTCAAGGCGCGACGCGAGCAGCCGCGGGTGAAGGCGTGGCGAGAAGCGGCTGAGCCGCTTGGCATGGGCGTGCGTGTTGGCGAGCAGGCCGCGCGCAAGTCGCCGATCGACCGCATCGAAGCGCTGGCGCGGCAGAGCCAGAAGCTCATCCAATCGCGGCAAGCCGCGTGCGGCGGCCTTCCAGTGCGCCCGGTGCCGTTCGATCGCCCGATGGGTACAGGCGTGCAGCCGGTGCCCCAGATCCGCGCCCCGCTCTAGCAACTCGCTGTATTTCGGGACAGCCCATTCGGCCGCCTTGGTCGGCGTCGGCGCGCGCCCGTCCGCGGCCAGATCGAGCAATGTCCAATCGGTCTCATGGCCAACCGCGGAGACGAGCGGAATACGGCTCGCGGCGGCCGCGCGCACCACGATCTCCTCGTTGAAGCCCCACAGGTCCTCAAGGCTGCCGCCGCCGCGGGCAACGATGAGGACGTCCGGGCGGGGGATTCGCCCCCCCGGAGTGAGGGCGTTGAAGCCTCGAATGGCGGCTGCGACCTCGGCCGCGCACGTCTCGCCCTGCACCCTGACGGGCCATATGATGACGCGGGTGGGAAAGCGCTCGGTGAAGCCAGCCAGCATGTCGCGGATAGCCGCCCCGGTCGGCGAGGTGATGATACCCACGACGCCGGGCAGGAACGGCAGCTTGCGCTTGCGCTCGTCGGCAAACAGGCCCTCGGCGGTGAGCTGGCGCCGGCGCTCTTCGACCAGCGCCATGAGGGCGCCGATGCCGGCCGGTTCCAGCGTGTCGACCACGATCTGGTACTTGGATGAATTCGGATAGGACGTAAGCCTGCCCTGCGCGATCACCTCCAGGCCCTCGGCGGGCTTGAA
Source organism: Hyphomicrobiaceae bacterium (assembly GCA_046715905.1). GTDB lineage: Bacteria > Pseudomonadota > Alphaproteobacteria > Rhizobiales > Hyphomicrobiaceae. Next base: position 1,788 of record JBKJYG010000073.1, read on the forward strand.
GCGCAGGCGCTGGAACCCGCCCTTCCAAATTACGGCATCGATCTTGGCCTTGTCGTCCTTCAGCGCAAAATAACAATGGCCGGAGGAGTGCGGCCCGCGATAGCCGGAGATTTCGCCTCTGAGGCGCACGAACCCGAAGCCGTCCTCGAGCGAGCGCTTGATGGAGGCTGAGAGTTCCGACACGGTTACTTCGGTGACATTGGCGCCGGGACGCCCGGCGCGAGGCTCACTCACGATAGCATTCCTTTGTTGCCACGAACGATGCTAGAGATTCGGGCCGAAACACCTGCCAAACGGCATGATGCACTTAGCGCAATCATGCGGCTTTGTCAGGCCTCGGTCTCAAAGCCGATGAACGTCGTCAAATTCCGCGCCTGACAAGTTGGAACGGAAGCCAGCCATGCGGGTTCTCATCGTCGGTTCGGGAGGGCGGGAGCATGCTCTTGCCTGGGCGATCGCCGCCAGTCCGTTGCTTGTCAAGCTCTTCTGCGCTCCCGGCAACGCCGGTATCGCGGCGGTTGCGGACTGCATCGCCATCGATGCAGCGGACCACGCCGGGCTGATCGCCTTCTGTCGAGCCGAGGCGATCGACTTCGTGGTCATCGGGCCGGAGGGTCCTCTCGTCGCGGGCCTGGGGGATGAACTGGAGGCCGCCGGGTTGAAATATTTCGGACCCTCCAAAGCCGCGGCCCGCTTGGAAGGATCGAAAGCCTTTACCAAGGACCTCGCCCGCGATTGCGGAATCCCGACCGCGCCCTACGGGCGGTTCACAGACCGCGATGCGGCTCTGGCCTACGTGCGCCATCACCCCGTCCCGATCGTCGTCAAGGCCGATGGACTGGCCGCTGGCAAGGGGGTCGTCATCGCGCCGACGCACGCTGCAGCGACTGATGCGGTCGAGGCTTGCTTTGCCGGCGCGTTCGGAAGCGCTGGTGCTGAAATCGTCATCGAGGCGTTTCTGGAGGGCGAGGAAGTCAGCTTCTTCGTGCTCACGGACGGCACCAGCATCGTGCCGCTTGCAACCGCACAGGACCACAAGCGGGTTGGCGACGGCGATACGGGGCCAAACACCGGCGGGATGGGAGCTTATTCCCCCGCGCCGGCGATGACCGCCGACCTCATCGAGCAGACCCTGCGCCAAATCATCCGTCCAACCGTTGACGGGCTGCGCCGGGCCGGCACGCCATTCAAAGGCGTGCTGTTCGCCGGGCTGATGGTGACGCGTGAGGGCCCAAAGCTGATCGAATACAATGTCCGGTTTGGCGATCCCGAGACCCAGGTTCTGCTGATGCGGCTCAAATCGGATCTGCTGGCCGCGCTCCTCGCGACCGCCGATGGCGTGCTGGCGAGTTTCGATCTGCGTTGGCATGATGGCCCCGCATTGGCGGTGGTGATGGCCAGCCGCGGCTACCCAGGCGCCTATGACCGGGGCAGCGAGATCCGCGGCCTTGAGCGGTCGGCCCAGATCGATGGCGTCGAGGTGTTTCACGCGGGCACGATGCGCGACGGCGATCGAGTGCTAGCCAACGGGGGTCGCGTGCTGACCGTGACGGCACGAGGAGCCACCCTGGCCGAAGCGCGGGATCGAGCCTACCGGGCGGTCGACCTGATCGATTGGCCGGAGGGATTCTGCCGGCGCGATATTGGCTGGCGCGCTTTGAAGGATGCTGGGTAAGGCTGCATCCGCCGATGCAAAGGGCACGAATAATGTCAAACAAATCATGAGCAGCGCCGACATGCTTTTCCCCGGGTTCGTTGAACGCCGGTTCGAGACTTCTGGCGCCGAAATTTTCGCCCTCGTCGGGGGATCGGGACCGCCCCTCCTGCTGCTGCACGGCTATCCGCAAACTCACCTGATGTGGAACGCTGTGGCCCCCCAACTCGCCCTCCATTACTCGGTTGTGACGGCGGACTTGCGCGGCTATGGCCGAAGCTCCTGTCCGCCCACGGATCTGGAGCATAAGCCCTATTCGAAACGCGCCATGGCGCATGACATGATCGAAATCATGAGCGAACTGGGGCACGAGCGGTTCGTCATTCTCGGACATGATCGGGGAGCGCGGGTCGGCTATCGCCTGGCCTTGGAGCACCCCCAAAGAGTTGATCGGTTGGCGCTTCTCGATATCATACCAACGATCAATTACTGGCAGGTGGGCAATCAGACGACGCGGTTGAAAATGTTCCACTGGGCCTTCCTGGCGCAACCAGCACCGCTGCCCGAAAGCTTGATCCGGTCGGACCCGGCAGGCTGGGTCGACGGGCGCTTGGGCCGTGGCGCCGGCTCGCGGACACTTGACGTCTTCCATCCGGCGGCCCTGGACGAATACCGCCGCTTTATGTCCGATCCTGACCGGCTCCATGCCACGTGCGAAGATCATCGCGCGGGTGCCCGGATCGACGTTGAGCACGACACGCTGGATCAAGCCGAAGGTCGCCTCATCCGGTGCCCGACAATCGTCCTGTGGGGCAACAAGGGCCCGCTGGGCGACCTGCCAGACGTGCTCGGCATCTGGCGGCCATGGTGCGTGCAGGTGGAGGGCCAAGCTGTTGAAAGCGGACATTTCATCGCAGAAGAGAATCCCCACGCGACGCTGGCGGCCTTGCTGCCGTTCCTGAGCCAAGACAACGGGAGTGCCCGATGACCTCGACGAACAATCTGTTTCCCCAGTTTCTCGAGCGCCGCATCAAGACCGACGGCGCCGAGATCTACCTGCGGACCGGGGGCTCAGGTCCGCCCCTGCTGTTGCTGCATGGCTATCCCCAGACCCACGCCTGTTGGCACAAGCTGGTGCCGGAGCTGGCGCAACACTTCACTCTCGTGGTGCCGGATCTGCGCGGCTATGGCGACAGTCGCGGACCTGGTGCCGAGGCCGGACCCGAGGCTTATACGAAACGCGCCATGGCCAGCGATTGCGTGGCCGTCATGAAGAGCCTGGGCCACGACAGATGGAGCGTCGTGTCCCATGATCGAGGCGCCCGCGTCGGATATCGGATGGCACTCGATCACCCCGAGCGCGTGCACCGCCTCGCCGTGCTCGACATCGTCACCACGCTCGACGCTTGGACCGATCTGACGAAAGAAAATGCCATCGGTCGCTTTCATTGGGCCTTCCTAGCCCGCCCGGCTCCATTTCCCGAGACGATGATCGGCCACGACCCGATTTTCTTTGTCGACTATCTGCTGGCGCAATGGACACGATCAAAGGATCTCTCGGCCTTCGACCCGCGTGCGCTGGCGCTCTATCGGCACCATTTCTGCAAACCCTCCGTGATCGCCGCCACGTGCGCCGATTACCGGGCCGGCGCCGATCTGGATCCGGCGCTCGATGCCATCGATCTCGAGGCCGGCCGGAAGATCACGGCCCCAACGCTCTCGTTATGGGGCACGGAACGGAAGCATGGGTTTGTCAACGAGCCGCTGGAAAGCTGGCGACCCTGGTGTCCCAACGTGCGCGGTGAGCCGATCGACTGTGGCCATTTCCTGGCCGAAGAAGCACCCGAGGCAACGATCCAGGCGCTGCTGCCGTTTCTGTTGGAGGACAGGACGAACTGACATCGGGGACACCTGAGAGGTGCACGCATCTTGGAGTTTCACGGCCAGCGCGCAATGGTGAGA
>JBKJYG010000074.1:0-3138 GCA_046715905.1 Hyphomicrobiaceae bacterium
TGCGAAGTCATCCCGCTTGATTGCACGCTCGACCACTCGTTCCCACGCTACAATCCCAATCCCGAAGACATGAAGATGCTGCACGCCATCAGCGAAGCCGTGCTGCAGCACAAAGCCGATGTCGGCCTGGGCTTCGACGGCGACGGCGATCGCTGCGGCGTCGTCGACAACGAGGGGCACGAGATCTTCGCCGACAAAGTCGGCGTGATGCTGGCGCGCGACATCTCTTCACGAACACCGAACGCAACCTTCGTCGCCGACGTCAAATCGACCGGGCTTTTCGTCACCGATCCCGTGCTCCAGAGCAATGGCGCGCGCACGCTGTATTGGAAGACCGGCCACTCCTACATGAAGCGCTATACGTTCGAGAAGAAGGCGCTCGTCGGGTTCGAGAAGTCTGGCCATTACTTCTTCCAGCCCCCGCTTGGGCGCGGTTACGATGATGGGCTGATTGCCGCCATCGCGGTCTGCGACATGCTCGATCACAATCCGGAAAAGAGCATGGCCGACCTGATGAATGCGCTGCCCAAGACATGGGGATCGCCCACCATGTCGCCGCACTGCGATGATGAGAAGAAGTATGCCGTTGTCGACCAGGTGGTCGCTCAGTTCAAGGACGCGGAAGCCAAAGGCCAACCGGTGGCGGGCCAGAAGATCCGCGATCTCGTCACCGTCAACGGCGTCCGCGTGACGCTGGCCGATGGCACGTGGGGGCTCGTCCGCGCGTCGTCCAACAAACCGGAACTCGTGATTGTCGTTGAAAGTCCCGTCAGCGAGGCAAACATGCGAGCGATCTTCGCGGATATCGACGCGCGCCTGTCGAAGTTCCCCGAGGTTGGCGCCTACAATCAGAAAATTTAAACTTGGGACACTCGGGAGGGCGGCTCAGGCCGCCACCTCGCCGGCCAGATAATTGACCGCCGCCGTCACCCCGCCTTCCCCGTGCGGGATCTTCAGCGCCTTCAACGCCATCTCGATGGCGCCCAACGTTCCGAACACCATCGGCGCGTTGGTATGACCCATATGGGCTATGCGGAACGCCTTACCGGCAAGGTCGCCCAAACCGACGCCCAGCACCACGCCGCACCGGTCCCGCGCGTAATCCAGGATGTCTTGCGGATCGCGGCCCGATACGAGCACGTTGGTGACAGACGGTGAGCGCGCCGCTGGATCCTCGATGTTGAACGCCAGCGCTTGCCCCTCCGTCCACTTAGCCACCGCGCGCCTTGTGGCCTCCGCCAGCAGCGCATGGCGGCGAAACGCATTGTCCAAGCCCTCCTCCAGCAGCATGTCGATCGCCTTGCGAAGCGCGAACAGCAGGTGCTCGGGCGGCGTGCCACAATACTTCTGGTAGCTGACCGAGCCGTCGCGAAAGCTCCAGTCCCAGTACATGGTCCGCATCCCAGCCGACTTGTGCACTTCCTTGGCCTTGCGGCTGGCCGAGACGAAGGCCAGGCCGGGCGGCGTCATCAGACCCTTTTGCGAGCCCGCCATGGCGACATCGATGCGCCACGCGTCCATCTCGAACGGCATGCAGCCAAGCGAGGCCACCGCATCGACCATCAGCAGCGCGGGATGCTTTGCTGCATCCATGGCCCGCCTGATCGCCGGGATGTCGTTGACGCAGCTTGATGCCGTGTCGATCTGCACGACCATGACGGCTTTGATCTGTTGGCTTGTATCGCGGCGCAGCCGCTCCTCCAGCATTTTGGGATCGACCGCACGCCGGATACTCTGGGCCATGACCTCGATATCGGCCCCCATCACGCCCGCCATCTCGCCCCAGCCGATCGCGAACCGACCGCTCTCCAGCACCAGCACCTTGTCCCCCTTGGAGAGCACGTTCGAGAACGCCGCCTCCCAGCCGCCGTGGCCGTTGGCGGCATAGATATAAACGCGCTCCTTGGTGCCGAAGACCTGCTTCATGTCCTCGTGCAAACTGTCGCCAAGCCCCAGCATGCCGCCGGAGTAGATGTCGACGGCGGGCCGGTGCATGGCCTGCAGCACGGCATCGGGGACGTTCGTGGGGCCGGGAATCGACAGGAATTCGCGGCCATGGCGGACGGTCATCTGAGGTCCTTCGGAAAAGGTTGCGGGGGGCTTTTTACGCGGGCCAGCCGTCAGGGGCAACCCGCTCAGCCCAGCGCTCCGTCAGTGACCTCGAATGCCGCCGATGCGGGCGCGCGGATGCGTGCCGCGGCGGCCTCAGCCCGGGGAACGGCGTGCTCGAACGCATAACGGCAGGTAAAGAGGCGTCCCGAATAGAACTGATTTTCCGGTCCGGTCGTTGAGGCCAGATGCGGCAGGGCTGCCTGCGCCTGCAACAGCCAGGTCCAGCAGAAGGCTGTCGCGCCCATCAACTCCATGAGGTCGCTGGCGCGCGCCAGCTCCGCTGCCCGGCCCTGGCTTGCGCGCAGCGCCGCCAAATGAGCGACCGAGGCTTCGATCTGGTCTGCCAGCGCGGCGAGTTGCGTCGCGTAGCCCTCGATCGCTCCGGTGCTCGCGGCCGCGCACCTCCCCCGGACCTGCTCCAGAAACAGGCGGAGCGCCCGGCCCGAAGCCATCGTCACCTTGCGGCCGGCAAGGTCGATGGACTGGATGCCATTCGTCCCTTCATGGATCGGGTTGAGGCGATTGTCGCGATAATGCTGTTCGACCGGGTGATCGCGCGTATAACCGGCGCCGCCGAGAACCTGCATGGCATTGTAGTTGGCGGTCAGCGTTTCCTCCGACACCCAGGCCTTGAAGACCGGTGTGAGGAAATCAAGCAGCAGCGCTGCGTCCTCGCGCTCGGCGGGCGTGCCGGCGGCTTTCTTGAGGTCGGCCAATCGAGCGAGGTAGAGGCCGAATGCAATGCCGCCTTCGGCTGCTGCCTTCTGCTGGAGCAGCATGCGCCGCACGTCGGCGTGAGCGATGATAGCGACCGGCTTGGTGGTCGGATCGTTGGCACTCGGGTGACGGCCCTGAACGCGCTCGCGCGCGTACGCCAGCGCATGCAGGTAAGCCGCGCTCGCGTGTGCCACGGCGCCCATCGATACACCCACGCGTGCCTCGTTCATCATCGTAAACATGGCGGCGAGCCCTCCTCCCGGCGCACCGATCAACTCGCCGATGGTCTCTCCGTCCTCGCCTACGTTG
>JBKJYG010000075.1:0-5766 GCA_046715905.1 Hyphomicrobiaceae bacterium
GCGCCACTGCCGTAGAAGGGGAGCCGCTTCATACCATTCGTGGGACGCGATTAGTTATCTATCGATCCGAACGCGATTGCATCAACTGCCGAAGTCTCTCGACAGATGAGCGTTCGGCGGCAAGGGCCAGGAGGGGACGTCTATCATCAGCCTGATCGCGTAAGCTTGCAGCATCTTCACCAGTATGAAGCTGAAGTTCGTTGGGAGCTATGCATGTCACACGTGCCGTATTTGTGCCCAGCCGGAATCAGCCCCGTACCCAGCGCATGGGAGGTGCGAGTAAATGAGCACGCCAATCAAGTCGCCCATCGCTGTTCTAAAACCGCTCTGGACGAAGCACTGCGACGGTCAATGGGGCATCCATGCGCTCAAGTCTCTGCAACTCAGTTCCAACTCGGTAGCTGATCAAGAGTATTTTCTGCTCGACGGTGATGTTCAGTTGATGAGCACCTCACCCAGCAAGAATATTCACGAAGTACTTGCGTCCTTTGGATCTGCAAGCTTCCTGATGAAGCAGAGCATCGTGCCGGTAGTCTCGTGGAGGACTGGCGACGAACGTATCAAATGCGTGGGCACCGCCACGATCATAAGCTGCTCCGGATATGTGCTGACTGCCGCCCATGTGCTGATGGACCCTGTGGAGAGCCGGCATGGCGGGCATCGGGACGGGAACTCGATCAACTACGACCAAGATCTTGAGTTTGGCGTTCTAATTCCCACGAGCCCTGCCTATGGTGTCAACGGCTTCCGCTTCTTCCCTTTCGAGAAGTTCTGGTTATGGGGAAGCTGGAAAGACAGCTTGCTTGTGCATGAACCCAGCACTTTTACGTACACGACCGATATCGCGATCTGCAAAATTCCTGAGATACCAAACGACGCGGCGCATCAGCCATTCAGTCTTTCCATCAACCCATTCGCGGTCGGCGAGTCGGCTTATGCGATCGGGTACGCAGAGATGGACGACATCCCGATAAAGTTCGACGCTGGGCAATTGAGCGTAAGCAGGTTCGAGTGGAATTTGTACGTTTCCATCGGATCGATCATGACGGTCTTCCACAACAACCACGTGGAGAAGGCCGTTCCGACACCCGGCCCATGCTTCGACTTCAACGCCAGGATTCCAGGCAAGATGAGCGGCGCGCCCGTGTTCGGAGCGCAAGGTGCAATCGTTCGCGGCGTGGTGAGCAGAAGTTTCTCCGGTGAAGAGCACGCATACGGTGCCATACTTGGTCCAGCTATGGACCTACCGCTCGATGAGCCAAGCGCCCGCGGTCGGACACTACGATGTCTCATAGGTTCCGGACGTGAGGGATTTGCTCAGGTGTTTGGCGCAGGCCTTTGACTTGATGCGCCGTCGGCGCGATCTCGGGACCACATCAAATTTCGCGGTTCGAGCGTGTCCGCTTCCGAGGTTTGCTGCCGTTGCGCGCTGACATTGGAACATTGTCGCTCAGGGTCAAAAGCAGCCGCGCAGAAGTAATCCTATGGTCTGCTTAGTGCCAGGACTCCGTAGGTCCTGCACCCGCAAAGCGTAGCGCTGATCATCAAACGCGGCATTTTCGAACATCACGAGCGTCTAGCGTCGGCGCGGAGGCACCACGTCCTTGAAGGCGTCGAACCCCTTCCATGCGGGTTCCTTGGGTGTGACACCCTCCGCGGGTACATATTGAGATGGCTCACCGCTTTGCAGATTCGAAATGTAGCGTGGGCAATTCGGAAATATGTGCTCCGGAACGACTCGGACGAGGAGCTGTGCGCCTGGGAGATCCTTGATCTGCGGATCATCGAAATGGAGGCTAGCCCGCCCGTTCACGCGCAACCGCTGCGGCTTCTCACCCATCGTCATGAACAGTAGACCGACCTGAGGATTGACTTTGATATTGCCGAGGCTTTTAAACATACCGTTGCCATCGTAATCGGGAAACGTGAGCATGTCCGGCGAGGGCACTTTCACGAAACCGGGAAGTCCACCCTTGAATGAGCAATCAGCGTGCCCTTCCGCATCTGCCGAGGCCAGGAAGAAGTAGCCGGCGCTCTCGATGAATGCCTTGTCTTCATCTTTGAAACGATCGCGCCACAGCCGCTCGACAAGCCGGTCGGCAAGCAACCTTGCGCCAAAGCGATCTTGTAGCTCACGGTTGCCGTCGTGATACATCGGCATGACGCGCACCTCGATGCTCAAGCAAACTCAACATTCACTGGCCATCAGTGGCTGTCAGCTACCCTATCAACAAGTTGCCGTGCGGCAAGCCATCGGTTGGCCCAGGGCGACGGCCTGTCTTGGCCGCCCTAACCGCGGATCGCGGCAGGGCACCATTTTGTCAGCCGCTCAGGCATAAGCGGACCAATAGCGAACGCCGCTCAAACGACGCTCGTGCACCGAAGCAGTCGATTGGGAGCCGTGCGTTGGCAAGGCAAAGGCTGAGGCCCGACGACGAGCTGTGCCGCCGCTCTACGGCAGGTACGTTCGACGAACCGCTGCCTTCGTCGAAGCCGCACAAACAGGCGCTACTCGCTTGCCTGGTGAGCTCCACAGAACGCGGGCAAGCCTGCTTCCCTCACATCCGTAATTCAAGATCACGCAGGCGAGGCGATGGGCTTACCCTTCTCCACGACATAGGTGATCAAGATCCTTGACTTCGCAGCGCCAGCTTTGCCGCCCCCATGGGGGGTTGCTGGCGGTATCTGGAACCCATCCCCCGGCTTCAACGTAGGGGTCGATTGACCCTCTATGGGGAGCTCGAATCTAGTTAGTCCCACAATGATTCGCCTGACTCCGACCGTCGGCTCTCAAAGCTATTGCGTCGCGGCCACCGTCACGCTTTCGTCCACTCGCGCCTTAGTTTGGCAGACGGTAATCTGGCTCACAGTCGCCGGGACGTGGCCGGTGGACGAATTACCAGCGGAGGTGCGCATAGGCGCGATCTGCGCTACGTATGAAGGGACAACAACTGGCGCTCGATCGAGACAAGCCAGACCGGATGGAGGAACGCACTTGCAACGTCGCACACTACTTAAAGGTCTGGGGCTCGCTTCGGCCGCTGGCATCACCGGCTTTCCCAAAATCGTGAGCGCGCAAACCCCAATCACTCTCAACGGCGCGGTGCAATTCAACGATGACCACGCCTTCACCAAGACGATGCTCAAGTTTGAAGAGCTCGTGAAACAGTACTACGCAAAACCGATCAACTTCACGCTGCACAAAAACTCGGCCCTCGGCCTCGAAAAGCAGTACTTCGAGTACATGGCGCAGGGCAAAGCTGTCGACTACGCCATCGTGTCGCCAGCCCACATGTCGACCTTCTCCAAGGCCGCACCCTTCATCGACGCGCCATTCCTGTTTCGTGACCTCCCGCACTGGAACAAGGTGCTTGACGCCGACATCTTGAAACCCGTCGCCGACGAGGTGGCGGCCAAGGCCGAGGTCATGCTGATAGGCTATGCGGGCGGCGGCACCCGGAACATCTTCATCAACAAGCCGATGGGATCGCTGGACGACATCAAGGGCCTAAAAATTCGCGTGCAGGGCGCGCCGATCTGGTCGAAGACGTTCTCGGCGGCCGGAATGGCACCGACCGTCATCGCATACAACGAAGTGTACAACGCTATCCAGAACAATGTCATCTCAGCCGGCGAGAACGAAGCAGCCGGCGTCGAGCAGATGAAATTCTTCGAGGTCGCCCCGCACCTCGCCATGACGCAGCACGCCATCACCATTCGCCCGCTGTGCTTCTCCGCCAAGACGTTCAACGGTCTCCCCGCGGAACTGCAGGCAGCCGTGATGAAGGCTGGCAAGGAAGCTGGCGCTTACGGCCGCGAGATCGAGAGTAGCGAGGACGAGAAGAAGTTGGTGGCCCTCGAGAGCGCGGGCAAACTGAAGCGCGTGCCGTTCAAGGATCGCGATGCCATGAAGAAATTGGTCGATCCCGTCATGGAAGCCTACGCCAAAGAAATTGGCGCGGAGGAGATCTACAAAAAGATCAACGCGCTGTAATCGATCCGACGGGAGCTGCGGCCGTGGCGGAACCGGGCGTCCGTCACGGCATACGTGTGCCATGACGAAGGGAACCTCGCGGGATGTCGGCTGAGCACGAACCAAGCGCGCGCAGGGGGCAACCGAGCCTCTGGCGCCGCTTCAGCGCGGGTTATGCGGTGCTGCTTGAGGTTCTGCTCGCTGCCAGCGTCGGCATTCTGATCATCCCGGTCACGCTCCAGATCATCTCGCGCTATACGGCGCTCATTCCGTCCTACATCTGGACCGAGGAGATGGCGCGCTTCCTGTTCATCTGGTGCATCATGATCGGCGCCATGGTGGGCGTGCGCGAGGCCCAGCATTTCGAGGTCGACGTTTGGCCCGAGCTGTCGCGGCGGGCAGAGGCTGCAGTGCGGATCGCCGGCCGTCTCGGCATCCTGGCGCTCGCGTTCGTGTTCATCTGGGCCGGCACTGAGTTCACGCGCTTTGCCTGGAACCGGACATCGGAGCTGGCCGATCTGCCACTCTGGCTCATACATGTGGCATGGCCCGTCGCCGGATTGACGTGGGTCGCCTTCGCGGGCGAGCAGATCGTCGACGAGTTCAGGATTCTGCTCGGGGGTCGGGCACCATGACGGGCAATGTGCTTTCAGCCGGACAGGCCGCCTTGGTTTTGTTCGGCGTCTTCGCCACGCTGCTCATCGCGCGGGTTCCGGTGGCATTCGCGCTCGGTCTCGCCTGCCTGCCCGTGCTGCTGATCGAGCCGAGGCTCTCGATGATGTCGCTCGCCCAGGAGACCTTCAACGCTTACAACTCTTTCATCTTGCTGGCAGTGCCGTTCTTCCTTCTCACGGCCAACCTCATGAGCATTGGCGGCATCACCGACCGGTTGGTCAAGTTGTCCAAAACCATGGTCGGCAGTTGGCCGGGCTCCCTGGCGCAGATCAATGTCGTCCTGTCGGTGTTCTTCGCGGGCATCTCGGGCTCCTCGACGGCGGACGCCGCCAGCCAGTCCAAGATCTTCATCGATGCGCAGACGAAAGAGGGCTACGATCTCTCGTTCTCGATCGCCATCACGGCGGTGTCGGCGGTACTGGCCGTGATCATTCCGCCATCGATCCTGATGATCGTCTGGGGTGGTCTCATCTCGACATCGATCGGCGCCATGTATTTGGCCGGCATCGTCCCTGGTCTTTTGATCGCGGGCGCACAGATGGTGACTGTACACGTCTATGCGACCAGGCGGGGCTATCCGACCTATCCGAAAGCGAGCTGGGTCGAGCTGCGATGCGCGGTGTGGCAGGCGATACCCGCGCTGATGACGCCGTTCATCATCGTCGGGGGCATTCTGCTCGGCTGGTTTACGGCGACCGAATCCGCCTGCGTGGCGGTGCTCTATTCAATCGGCCTCTCGACGTTTTTCTACCGCGAAACCGGCCCGAAAGAACTCTATACGGCCTTCCTAGACACCGGCCGGCTGGCGGCGGTGGCCCTCTTTTGCGTCGGCACCGCGAGCGCGTTCGGGTGGCTCCTCGCCTACTACAAGATCCCGCAAGCGCTGCTCGCCAACGTCTCGACCTGGGGCATGGGACCGATCGCGGCCGGGTTCTTCATCGCCTTCTGCTTCCTCGTCGTCGGCTGCTTCCTCGACGCCATCCCGGCGATCATCATCGTCGGCACCGTGCTCGAGCCGCTGGCCAGGTCCGTCGATCTCCATCCCGTGCAGTTCGCGATCATCTCGATCGTGTCGTTGGCGTTCGGCCTCGTCACGCCGCCCTACGGCTTGTGCCTGA
>JBKJYG010000076.1:0-2710 GCA_046715905.1 Hyphomicrobiaceae bacterium
TTGCGAAAGGGAGGCCCGTCAGGGCGGGCGATGCGATATTCACGGCCTTTCAGCCGCACCCCGTCTGTTGCTGTCGGCGCGCCTCAGCAGACCGAGCACCCGGTCTTCCGAAGCTCGGCTACATGAGTCGCGATCTGCTCCATCAGATTGCCCGGCGCCCCCGCGATCGCCCGATCCCCGACGAGGAAATGCGGAGTCCCCTGGATACCCATCTTCTGCGCCAGATCACGCACGAACGCGATCTCCTTCCTGACCTCGTCAGAGGCCATATCGCGTTTCAACTTATCCAGGTCGAGACCGATCTTATCGACCGCGCGCAACGCCGTCTGTTCATTGACTTCGCCGCGCACCTGCATCAGTGCCCGGTGCGCTTCCCAGTATTTGCCCTGAATCTTCGCGGCTATCGCCACGCGCGACGCTTCCTCCGATCCCTTGCTCAGGATCGGCAGCTCTTTCATCACGAAGCGGATCTTGTTGTCCTTGTCGATCAGCTTGGCAATATCGCTATAGGCCTTCTTGCAGTACCCGCAGTTGTAATCGAAGAACTCGACCACGGTGATGTCACCCTTTGGATTGCCAGCCAGGGGCGCGCCTTCGCGATGGAAAATGTCTTTCGCATTGGTCTTGAGAGCCACCTTCAGCTTCTCGGCCTGAAGGGCCTCCATTTTCGCTTCAAGCGCCGTCTGGATTTCCAGGAAAGCTTCCGGATTGGCGAGAAAATACTCTTTTACAATGTCCTGAATGGCGGCCTTCTGCTCGGCGTTGAAGAGACCACCGCCCGCGGTTCCTCCGCGCTCAGGCGGTGCGGCCGCCTGAGCCAAAACCAACGGAGCCGACTCGGGCGCGCGCTGGCCCTCGCCGGCATTGACCGGCGGCAAGGCATAGCCCAGTGTCGAGGCTATCCCGCCCGCCAGAAGCAGAGCTCGAAATGCAAATCTCAATTCCTGACGCCAAAACAGCGTCGCGATCCTACGCGCCATGATATCTCCGTTTGCCTATTGCGGCCCTTATAGCGCGCCTTTTTCGATCTTGTAATTCACGATGTCGCCAGCTCTGATCGCCTCTGGCGACCCGTTGGCCAGCCCCTTTTGCGATCGTTTGCCGAAAATTTGCGCCTGCTTGATGTCGCCTTCGAGGAAATGCGCCTCGGCAATGGCGAGATCCGCCTGCGGAGTCAAGCCTTTGCTGGCGTAGGCTCCCGCAAGAATCCGATAGGCCTGGGGATTGGGATCTTCGATCAGGGACCGGCGCGACAGGGCAATCGCCTCATCCGCATTTTGCCGGTCGTTGGCGCTGACCAGCGCCTGCGCGAGGCGCACCGCGATGAGCGGGGCGTCCCCGCCCGCCAGCTTGATGGCTTGCCGCAGGGGGCCGACGGCCTCCTGGGCTTTGCCGCTGCGCATCAAGAAATCGCCTTTGACCTCTATAAAGTAGGCGTTGGTGGGATGTTCGCGGATCAGGGCCTCGAGATCGGGCAGCGCCGCCTCCAGGCCGCTCTGGAAAAAGCGCGCAAGCGTCCGAGCGTAGCGGGCCGGCAGGCTTTTGTCGGTCGCCGGGTAGCGATTGAACGCGATCTGCGGCCGTTCGAGGTAGCCCGCGATCTTGGCGCGCATCAGGTCGTGCCGCAGTTGCAAGGCCGCGGGATCCTTTTGGTCGGCGTAGGGACTTTTGTGCACCGCGTCACGCAATTGGGCCAGCCGGTTGGCGGCCACGGGATGGCTGCGGACGAAGGCATCCTGCGTCGCGCCGGAGGCCGAGATATATTCCTGCTGCGCGAACCGCTCGAAGGTTTCGAGCATGCCACGGCCGGACTGCTTCGTCGCCGTCAGGAAGCGCAGTCCGGATTGATCGGCCGACGACTCCTGCGCGCGTCGATCCGCCAGCAGGCTGCGCATCAGGATTTCATCGCCACCGGTCATGACCCCGATTCCGGCCGAGCTTGCACCCTGGCCGGCTCCCGTCGCACCGCCCGCCACCATCAGGCCGATGCCGAGAATCTTGATCAGCAGGCTCTTGGTCTGGTCGCGGCCGATCCGGTCGCGCAATTGGGCCAGATGGCCGCCGGCGATATGCCCGGTCTCATGCGCGATCACGCCGATGACCTGGTTGGGCGTCTCGGACGTCTGCAGCGTCCCCGTGTGGATGAACACGTTGCGCCCGTCGAGGACGAAGGCATTGAAGCTGTCGTGCTTGACGATGCGCATGGCAATCTTGGACGAGCCAAGGTTGGCCGCCTTGAACACCGGACGCGCATAATCGTTAAGCAGCGTCTCGATCTCGGTATCGCGGATGAAGCTGAGGTACTGCGCCGAGGCCCCCGACGAGGCCAGCACGACGCCCAGCGCCAACACACAGGCGCCGAACGTCGACGTCCTGATCGGCGATGGCGTTACTTGATGGCTGCTGGCGCCCCTGGCGTTCGCAAGGCTCATCGCGGCCCCCTTCCCCTGTCCCCTGTCCCCGGCACGGACGCCCACGCTTCCGTGACAGCGGTCGGTATGGCACGAGCTTCAAACGCCATTGCATCCGAGAGCGATGAAATACCGCCATCCCGAAGCCCGCGCCGGCGAACCTACGAGCCCACGGAACGTGGATCAATGCTGCCTGGCGTCACGCCGTCAGGGCGTCCCGTCGAAGCTAGCCATCAAAGGCGACCCCACCTATAAGGCTCCACTTCGACGCTCATGGCCGGCGCACAGCCTCTTGCGAC
>JBKJYG010000077.1:0-3824 GCA_046715905.1 Hyphomicrobiaceae bacterium
ATCGCGGACGAGCCCACGACGGCGCTTGATGTCTCGATCCAGGCGCAAATCATCCTGCTCTTGAAGCGCCTCTGCCGGGAACGCGGCACGGCCGTCATGCTGATTACGCACGACATGGGGGTCATCGCCGAAACAGCCGATCGCGTCGCCGTCATGTACGCCGGGCGCATCGCCGAGATCGGGCCCGTGCGCGAGGTGGTGCAGCGACCGCGTCATCCCTATACGAAGGGTCTGATGGGCTCGATCCCGACGCTCGAAGCGGGTGCTAGCCGTCTGGTCCAGATTCCAGGCTCCATGCCGCGTCTCAACGCCATCCCGCCGGGCTGCGCCTTCAATCCGCGATGTCCAGCGGTTTTCGACCGCTGCCGTCACGAGCGACCCGAACCGCTGCCCTCGGGCCCCTCCGATGTCGCCTGCTGGCTTTATGCGGCGCAGAATGCCGAGGCGAGCGCATGACCGTCACCGCTGCGCCAAGCGTCATTCAGCCGGCCCCTCCGTCCACCGCCGATGCGCCCCTCGTCGACGTTCGAGGCGTCTCCCGCATCTTCGATGTCTCCAAGCCTTGGCTCAATCGCGTGATCGAGCGCGAAGATCGCAAGCTCCTCAAAGCCGTGACCGATGTGTCCTTCACCATCGCCCGCCGCGATACCCTGGCCCTGGTTGGTGAATCGGGCTCGGGTAAATCCACGGTTGCCAAGATGGTCGTCGGTCTGCTGCGCCCGACCGAGGGCCACGTGACCATCGAGGGCGTCGACATGTGGGCGACGGCCAGCGAGGGCGAACGCCACCAGCTGCGCCGCCGCATTCAGATGATTTTCCAGGACCCCTACGCCAGCCTCAACCCGCGCTGGCGGGTTGATCGCATCATTTCCGATCCCATCCGGGCCTTCGGGCTTGCGCGGGACCGCGCCGAGGTCGAGCACAAAGTAGGCGAAGCCCTGCGTCTCGTCAGCCTCGATCCGGCCGACGGTATGAAATACCCGCACGAATTTTCCGGTGGTCAGCGACAGCGCATTTGTATTGCCCGGGCCCTGGT
Source organism: Hyphomicrobiaceae bacterium (assembly GCA_046715905.1). GTDB lineage: Bacteria > Pseudomonadota > Alphaproteobacteria > Rhizobiales > Hyphomicrobiaceae. Next base: position 1,037 of record JBKJYG010000077.1, read on the forward strand.
TTCCAACCCCGAGTTCCTCGTGTGCGACGAGCCGACCAGCGCGCTCGACGTCTCGGTGCAGGCGCAGATCCTCAATCTGATGCGTGATCTGCAGGACCGGCTTGGCCTGACGTACCTCTTCATCTCGCACAATCTCGCCGTCGTACGGCACATGGCGAGCCGCATCGGCGTCATGTACCTGGGCCGCATCGTCGAGATGGCGCCGTCAGTCGAGCTCTTCAAAGCGCCGCGCCACCCCTATACGCGCATGCTGCTCGATGCCGTGCCGGACCTCGCCATGTCGGGCCGCCCGCGCAAAATGATCGAGGGGGAAATCCCCAACCCCATCGCGCCGCCGCCCGGATGTGCGTTCCACCCCAGGTGCCCGCTGGCCTTCGATCGCTGCCGCGTGGACGTGCCCCGCCTGCTCGGCAGCGGTATCGGTGCCGCCGCTTGCCATGCCGTCGAGGAAGGCCGCATCTGAGCCTCGCTACTGTCATCGACAGAACGCATGCGCCTTGACGACCCGCACCGTCGATGCGGGATGCTTGCTGAGCCGGTCGGGCGGACGAACGGGCCGGGGCACGAGGTCACCGCCGCAATTGGGACACTCACCGCCGGGCAGGCGCTTTTCCACGCAATCGCGACAGAACGTGCATTCATAGGAACAGATCCGTGCGTCGGCACAAGCCGGCGGCAAGTCCCGGTCGCAGCACTCACAGTTGGGTTTTAGCATCAGCATGCTGGGCCTCTGGCAACGGACGGGTCACTCAACGCGCGTTCCCGGCTTCCGAAAGACTGCGCTGCATGTCTTCAGCCATCCATTGGTCATTCCAACTGCCGCGCCAGGACAACATGCGGGACACCTCGTGCCGATCGGCTTCGGTCTTGTTCTGGCTGAGCTTCGACGACGCCTCGATGGTCTCGATCGTGACCTTGATCGGAACGATGGCACGAAGCATCATTTCGCGCCGATGGGCCGTCATTTTAGCCGTAGACCACGCCTTTTTTGGCCTTAAACGACCCTCGAATTCGAAACTCAGGGCCTCGACGTGATCGAGCGCCGCCGCGTGCGGAAGCGCCTCAGCCGTCCCCGTCAGATGCGCCGCGGTGTAATTCCAGGTTGGGACCTGGTCGGCCGACACGTACCAGTCGGGCGATACGTAGGCATCCGGGCCCCACACGACGATCAGCACCTGCGGATGGGCAGCGATCACGGTATGCAAAGGATTGACGCGGGCGACATGAAATTCGAGCGTCGGAGAAGCGGCATCGGGGCCGATCAACAGCGGAACGTGCGCGGCAACAGGACGGCGGCCCCCATCGACGGCCGTCACCGTGCCAAAACCGCGCGCGCGAACAAACGCCCAAGCGGCGGCGGTATCAGTATGAAAAGCGGAATTGACGTACATGCTGGCACTCCCCTGGGCTTTAAGAACCTCGAAGGGGCGTGGCTGTCGACCTGGACTTCGCCCCCAAACGAGGCGGCGACGCAGATCGGTTCAAAGCAGACGACAAGATCCGATCAGCGCGCCGCGCAATTTGCGCCAGGTCGCACTCGGATCAAATCTGCCAGGCTCTCAATCATGACGGCTCGTTAAGAGAAATCGGGACCCGCGTCAAGGATCATGAGGCGCACACGCACACGGGGCATCACCGTGGCCCCCCGCGTCCACCGTGCCGAGAGGCAATCGCCGTCGGCGCGCTTGCTGGCAGGTTATTCCGCCGTGTTGCCGCTTTCAGCCTGCTGCGCTGCATGCCGCTCGCGATCGGCTTGACCCTTGACGCTGGCATCCCGATCCACGAATTCGATGACCGCGCGCGGAGCACTGTCGCCATAGCGGTAGCCCGCCTTGAGCACGCGCGTATAGCCACCGTTTCGATCCTTGTAGCGCGGCGCGAGAACGTCAAACAGCTTCTTGACCATCGCCTCATCGCCCATGCGCGAGGCCGCCAAGCGCCGCGAGTTTAGATCCCCGCGCTTGGCTATGGTGACGTACTTGTCCATGATCCGTCGCAGATCCTTCGCCTTCGGCAGCGTCGTGACGATCTGCTCGTGCTGGATCAGCGAGGCGGCCATATTGGCGAACATGGCTTGGCGGTGATCACTATGGCGGCCGAAGCGACGGCCGAGCCTTCCGTGTTGCATTGTCGTACCCTTACGTTGATTGGTCCCGGGACCGGACTTGGCCTTCGGGCATGTCGCGGAGGCGGAACCCCCGGCATGGTGTGACGAAGTTCTTCGGCTTCGCCTTGTCTGCGTCGTTCCGCGCGGCTCGTGCCTTGTCGTCGTGGACGCGGTCCTGGTGGACCAGACGACGCGTCCGCGACTGTGACCTCAGAACTGATCCTCGTAGCGCTTGGCCAGATCTTCGATGTTATCGGGCGGCCAGTTCTGCACTTCCATGCCCAGATGCAAGCCCATGCCCGCGAGAACTTCCTTGATCTCGTTGAGCGACTTGCGTCCGAAGTTTGGCGTCCGCAACATCTCGCCTTCAGTCTTCTGAATGAGATCGCCGATGTACACGATGTTGTCGTTCTTCAAGCAATTGGCTGAACGCACGGAAAGCTCGAGTTCGTCCACCTTCTTCAGCAGCGCGGCATTGAACGCGAGTTCGGGATGCGATCGCTCCTCGACGGCCTTCTTGGGTTCCTCGAAATTGATGAACACCGAAAGCTGATCCTGCAGGATGCGGGCCGCCAGCGCCACGGCATCCTCGGCCTTGACGGACCCATCCGTCTCCACGTTCATCGTGAGCTTGTCGTAATCGAGGATCTGTCCCTCGCGCGTATTCTCGACCTTGTAGGA
>JBKJYG010000078.1:0-4107 GCA_046715905.1 Hyphomicrobiaceae bacterium
CACGACTCGATCACGGCGGCGATCATCGAGGCCTGCTTCGAGCTCGACTTGCCCGCCCACCGTATCGCGAAGATTTCGGGCATCGGCTGCTCGTCGAAGACACCGACCTATTTTCTGGGTCGCAGCCACGGCTTCAACTCGGTTCACGGCCGCATGCCGTCGGTCACGACCGGCGCCAACATGGCCAACAAGGACCTGATCTACATCGGCGTGTCGGGGGACGGCGATACGGCCTCGATCGGCTTGGGCCAATTCTGCCACGCGGTGCGGCGCAAGTTGAACATGACCTATATCGTCGAGAACAATGGCTGCTATGGCCTGACCAAGGGGCAATTCTCCGCCACCAACGACAAGGCATCCCCCTCCAAGAAGGGTGAGGCCAATCCCTTCGAGGCGAACGACCTGTGCCAGATGGCGATCCAGCTCGGCGCGGGCTTCGTGGCGCGATCCTTCTCCGGCGACAAGCGGCAGCTCATTCCGCTCATCAAGGCCGCCATCAGCTACAAGGGCTTTGCCTTTCTCGACGTGATCAGCCCCTGCGTGACCTTCAACAATCACGCCCAGGCGACAAAGAGTTACGAGTACGTGCGCGCGCACAATCAGGCCTTGGGCCGCGTTGACTATGTCGAGCCGCAGGAGGAGATCACCACCGACTATGCCGAGGGCACGTCGACTTCGATCACCATGCACGACGGCTCCCGGCTGATGCTGCATAAGCTCGGCCAGGGGCACGATCCCCGCGATCCCGATGCTGCGATCATGGCGATCCGCAGCAACGCGTCGAAAGGCGAGGTAGCCACCGGCCTGCTTTACGTCAACGAAGCCGGCGGCGACATGCACGACGCACTCGGCTCCGACGATCGTCCCTTCAATAGCTTGCCGATGGCCGAGCTGTGTCCAGGCTCGAAGGCTCTCGAGGGTATCAACGCCCGTCTGCGCTGAGGCTCTAAGTCCCGACCACTAGCGGCGCCGTCAGCCGGCGCAAGGTGGCGATCGCCGACAGTGCCGTGATCTTGCCGGTCGCCGGGTTGTCCTCCGACGGCACGTTGGCGATGGTCATGCTGAAGTCGGAGGCGTCGGAGCGTACCTCGATGGTATGCGTGTTGCGGGTGAGCGCCGGGTCGGCCCAGATCTCGACCGTCGTCCGGTCCGGACCGATACCCGCCAGCGATAAGGCGACGGCCACGTTGACGTTGGCGGGAAAGCCCCGGATCGCCTCCCGCGCGCTGCCCTCGAACACCTTCAACGGCCCGTTCAAACGATCGACGCTGATGCCACGCTCCTTGAGCAGCGGCGCGCCGGCCAATCCCCGCGGCGGTTTGCGGGTGACGATCTTGACGCTCGAGACGGGCCCTTCGGCCGCCGCCCGCACGGCATCAAGCCCAAGCAGGGCTCCCGTCGGCACGATGATGCGCGCGCCGGTGGTGCGGGCTTCTTCGACCAGGTGCATGTTATCGAGCAACTGGCCGACGGAGAGCGGGATGAAGATGCGCCCGCGCGCCACGGCCGCAGCCGCGACCTCCAGGAACTGCGCGGCGGGGACGCACTCGAGAACCACGTCGGCGTGGGATGCCAGATCGGCAAGCGCGACCAGCATCGGTTGCGACCGGAAGCCTGTCAGACGCGCCGCCGCTTTGGCCTGGTCCCGCGCCGAGACCGCGACCAGCCGCAGGTTCGGGATGTGGCCGGCGTCGACGCAGCGCGCGACTGCGAGCCCAATGGCGCCCAGGCCGCCGATCGCAAGCGTGAGGTCGGTGCGCGAGGGCGATGGCATGGCCGGTGCTCCTGTGTTCATGGCACAAACCATGACTTCGAGCATGAAACAAGCGCACCCCAACAAGCCGCTGGACCAGCCTTCCGAAACGCGGCAAGTTCGCGCCCGTGTAGCCCCCAGCGCCTCGAGGCATGCCTGCTAGATTTGAGAGCAACGGATCAGCCGATGGTGCAGCCGTCTCCCGCAAGCACCGCGCGCATGGCAGCCGCATCCCCCCTGCTTTCGGTTCGGGAAGTTTCCGTGCGCTTTGGAGGCATCGTCGCACTGGACCGCATCTCATTTGACATCGAGCCGAACCAGATCGCCGGACTGATCGGTCCCAATGGGGCAGGGAAAACGACGCTCTTCAACTGCCTGTCGCGGCTCTACGTGCCAAGCCAGGGCGACATCCTGTTCGAAGGGGCGAGCCTGCTGCAAACGCCGCCGCACGCCATCGCGGGCCTTGGGCTGGCACGGACGTTTCAAAACGTCGCCCTGTTCGACCGGCTGAGCGTTCTGGACAATGTGCGTGTCGGCGCTCATAGCAAAAGCCAGGGCGGATTTTTTGCCAACGCGTTGCGCCTTCCGGGCACACCCGCCGAGGAGCGGCGCATCACAAACCGGGCGCGCGAGCTGATCGCGTTTATGGAATTGGACAGCTATACCGCCTTGCCGGCCGGTCCCTTGCCGTTTCCCATCCGCAAGCGCGTGGAGTTGGCGCGGGCGCTGGCGGCCGGCCCAAAATTGCTGCTGCTGGACGAGCCCGCCGCCGGCCTCAACCATGACGAGGTCAAAAAACTCGAGCAGCAGATCAGCCGCGTGCGCACGCTTCAGCGGGTGACCGTGCTGCTTGTCGAGCATCACATGAGTCTCGTCATGTCGGTGTCCGACAAGGTGATTGCCATCGATTTTGGACGCAAGATCGCCGAGGGAACCCCCGCCGAGGTGCAGAACAATCCGGATGTCATCCGGGCCTATCTCGGCACGGCAGCGCCCGCATGACGGTTCTGCTCGAAGCGCGTGGGCTCAACGCCTATTATGGGCCCTCCCAGGCTCTGCATGGCATCAGCTTCGCGTTGGGCGAGGGTCGGATCACGACGCTGCTAGGGGCCAATGGAGCGGGCAAGACGACCACGTTGCGCGCCATCTGCGGCATGGTGCGGACGGACGGCGAGATCCTGCTCAACGGGCAAAATCTGCAGCGCCTATCGACCGAGAACATCGTGCGACTCGGGCTGGCGCATGTTCCCGAGGGCCGCGGCACGTTCACCGCCCTCACGGTCGAGGAGAACCTTGCTGTTGCCGCTTACACGCGGCGCGACCGGGCCGGCGTCAAAGCCGATCTGGAGACCGTTTTTACCTACTTCCCGCGCCTCAAGGAGCGGCTGCGGCAACAAGCGGGGACACTGTCGGGCGGCGAACAGCAGATGCTGGCCGTCAGTCGCGCCCTCATGCTGCGCCCGCGCATCATGCTGCTCGACGAGCCGTCGTTCGGCTTGGCGCCGCTGGTCGTGCAGGAGATCTTCCGCATCATGCGCCGCATCAACACCGAACAGAACGTGTCGATGCTGCTGGTCGAGCAGAACGCGGGCCTGGCCCTGGAACTCGCCGATGACGCCTACGTGCTCGAAACCGGACGCATCGTCATGTCGGGCAATGCGGCCGAGATCAAGGGCAACGAGCAGATCCGCAAATCGTACCTGGGCTACTGAGGATACCATGGAGCAGTTTCTCCAGCAGTTCGCGTCCGGCCTCGCCAACGGCGCCATCTATGCCCTCGTGGCGCTGGCGCTGGTCATGATCTTCGTCTCGACGGAGCATATCAACTTTGCGCAAGGCGAGATGGCCGTCTTCTCCACCTACCTGTGCTGGCAATTCCTGCAATGGGGCATCGGCTTCTGGTTGGCGCTGCTCGCCGCCATGGCGATCTCGTTCATCATTGGCGTCCTCATTGAGCGCGTGATCCTTAGGCCTCTGCGCGATGCGCCGGTGCTTTCGATCGTCGTGGTATTCATTGGGCTGCTCGCCATCTTTCACTCGATGGCCGGGGAGATCTGGAGCCACACCATCAAGGACTTCCCGTCTCCCTTCCCCAAGGTGCAGTTCTTCGGATCGGGCTACATCGGGCCGCACCAGATCGGCATGATCGTCGTGACAATCGTTCTGCTGTCGGCACTGTTCGGGTTCTTCCGCTTTACGCCGCTCGGCCTCGCGATGCGTGCGGCGGCGCAAAACCCAGCATCGGCACGATTGGCCGGGATTCGCGTCGATTGGATGCTGGCACTGGGCTGGGGCCTGGCCGCCGCCATCGGCGCCGCAGCCGGAGCCATGGTGGCGCCGGCCGTCTATCTTGA
>JBKJYG010000079.1:0-5996 GCA_046715905.1 Hyphomicrobiaceae bacterium
GGCCACATCAGCTCGCACGACGAGGGCCGTCTGTCCCGCCGCACGCACGTCTTGGGCCACCGCTTCGGCGGCAGCCTCGTCACGCGTGTAGGTGATGGCCACATCATAGCCGCGACGTGCCGCCAAGCGGGCCGATGCCGCTCCGATACCTCGCGACCCGCCCGTGACCAAAAGCACGCGTCCCATTCGAAATCTCCTTGCAAAAGCCTCGGCGTTGCCAAGTTGGCATCAAAAAACGACGAGCAAAAGCGGAGACTGCGGAGGCAGCCGGGCCTTCAGACGGTTCGAGAGGTGTCAGGCCGCCGCTCGGCTCCCGCTGAGGCCAAGGTCAGAAACGTCGTGCCCGAGAACAGGAAGTTGATGCCGGTCATGAAACCGACGGCCCAGAGCGCCGATGACGGCAGTTGCAGGGCGATCATCACGCCCGCGATCAACGCCACGATGCCGCTCACGAGCAGCCAGCCCCATCGCCGGTCCGACCGCATTTGCAGGGCGCCGATGATCTCGATCACGCCCTCGGCGATGAAGACGCCGGCCAGCATCGCCGTCAGCGAGAATGCGCCCAGGAGCGGATCGAAGGCCATGAGCAAGCCGCCCACCGCGAACAGCACGCCGACCAGCGCGGTCCAGGCCATCCCGCCGCGCCCCCAGGTGCGGACAGCATGGACGATCTGCACCACGCCTATGATCACCAGCATCCAGCCGAAGAAGATGGTCGTGGCAATGGTCGAGACGATGGGAAACACGATCGCGACGATACCCGCCAAAATGAGCAGAACGCCGACCGCGATGAACCAGCCGCGATGGCTGGCGATGGCGGCGCGTTGCTCGTCGGAGAGCTCAAGACCGGTGGTCGGGTGAGATGACGCGGGCTCCCCGGGCCGGCCGGCCGCCGGTGGCACAAAGGATGGGACTTGACGGGGCTCGACCATCGCGGGGCTCCTTTGGGTAAGGTCATCGCGGTTGGAATGCGCGAGGCAGCGGCTCTGTTCCGCCGCTATCCTCGCGGCAGGGCACTCAGGCCACCTCCGCCTCGCTCTTACGCTCGGCCCGCTTGCGCGTGTTGGGATCAAGCCAACGCTTGCGCAACCGAACGGTTTTAGGCGTGATCTCGACCAATTCATCGTCCTGGATATAGCTCATGGCGCGTTCCAGCGTCATGCGCATCGGCGGCGTCAGGATCAGCGCCTCGTCCTTGCCCGATGCGCGCACGTTGGTCAGCTTCTTGCCTTGGATGATATTCACCACCAGATCGTTGTCGCGCGTGTGCTGGCCGATGATCATGCCTTCGTAGACGCGCGTCTGCGGGTAGATCATCATCGAGCCCCGCTCCTGCAGATAGAACAGTGCATACGCGGTGGCCTCGCCCGAACCGTTCGAAATCAGCACACCATTGCGGCGGCCCGGGATATCACCCTTGTAGACCACGTAGGAGTGAAACAGCCGGTTCATGACCGCCGTACCCCGCGTGTCGGTCAGCAGCTCGCCCTGATAGCCGATCAGCCCGCGTGTCGGCACATGAAAGACGAGCCGCGACCGGCCGCCCCCCGACGGCCGCATCTCTCTCATCTCGCCTTTGCGTTCGGATAGCTTCTGCACCACGATGCCCGAGTGCTGTTCGTCAACATCGATGATCACCTCCTCGACCGGTTCCAGTTTCTGTCCGGTGTTTTCGTCAGTGCGCGTGACGACCTGGGGCCGGGACACCGTAAGCTCGAATCCCTCGCGCCGCATGTTCTCGATCAGAATGCCAAGTTGCAGCTCCCCGCGGCCGGCGACCTCGAGGCTGTCCTTGTCCGCCACCTCGCGGATGCGGATGGCGACGTTGCGCTCGGCCTCCTTCAGCAATCGATCGCGAATGACGCGGCTCTGAACCTTATCTCCCTCTTGCCCGGCAAACGGGCCATCGTTGATGCGGAACATCATGGCCAACGTGGGCGGATCAATCGGCTGCGCCTGGATCGGGGTATCCACCAGCGGATCACAGAGCGTGTCGGCAACGGTTGTCTCCGTGATCCCGGCGATGGCGACAATGTCGCCGGCCTCGGCCAACTCGACCGACGTGCGTTCAAGGCCCCGAAAAGCCAGCACCTTCGTCACCCGTGCCGTCTCAATCACCCGGCCGTCGCGGGCGAGGCTTTTCACCATTTGGTTAGGCCGGATCGAGCCTGAGCGAATGCGGCCCGTCAGGATACGGCCCAAATAGGGATCGGCCTCGAGGGTCGTCGCCAGCATGCGGAAGGGTCCGTCTTCCGCCACGGGCTCCGGCACGTGGCGGATGATGAGCTCGAAGAGCGGCGTCAGATCCGTTCTGGGGCCTGCAGGATCGACAGCCATCCAGCCGTCGCGGCCCGACCCATACACGACGGGAAAGTCAAGCTGTTCGTCGGTAGCGTCAAGTCCCGCGAACAGATCGGAGATCTCGTTCAGAACCTGGTCGTGGCGCTCGTCGGGCCGATCGATCTTGTTGATCGCGACGATGGGCCTGAGCCCGAGCCGCAGCGCTTTGGAGACCACGAACTTCGTCTGCGGAAGGGGACCCTCGGAGGCGTCCACGAGGACCACCACGCCATCGACCATGTTGAGGATACGTTCGACTTCGCCGCCGAAGTCGGCGTGCCCCGGGGTATCGACAATGTTGATACGCATGTCGTGCCACAGGATCGATGTGCACTTGGCCAGGATCGTGATCCCACGTTCCCGCTCCAGATCGTTGGTATCCATCGCTTGCGCGTCGACCTTCTGGTTTTCCCGGAAGGCGCCCGACTGCTTCAGCAGCGCGTCGACGAGAGTGGTCTTGCCATGGTCAACGTGAGCGATAATGGCGATATTGCGAAGCTTCATGAGGTCTTTCGATCGTACGAAGAGGAGCCGGCGGTGTTTTGTGCACCGCAATACCACACATCGCGCGTGGCAGCTATTGCAGCAGCCGAGCGCCGTCAGCGGGGGACCAGCAGAGGCGAAGGGATGGGCTGGTCCCCCCTATACCATACGCGAGTGCGACCACCAACCACCACGCATGACGAGTTGGAAGGTGCGGGAAACGCTCAGCTCGCTGCCCGCTCGAACAGGCGCTGCCGCGCCTCATCGAGGAGGATCGAGGGCACTTCCATCAGGCGCGGACCATCCGTCCAAAGCAACGCCGCTCGAACCGGACGGCCGTAGGCGGCCGACACCGCCATGCGGTAGGCGGCGAGCTGCAGCAGATAGGTTTCGGCAACATCCTGCAGCCTTAACGGCGGCGGTCGGTTGGTCTTGTAGTCCACAATCAGGATCTCGTGCTCGAGCTCGACCAGGAGGTCGATCTGCCCATTGACGCGGACTTGCAGCCCCGCCCCGCCGGGCACCGGCAACCGTGCCACGATCGGCACTTCCGCGCGACTAGCGGGGCTGAAGATGGGCGCGAACGTCGGATCAGCGAGGATTGCAAGGGTCTCGGCAACGATGCCGTCGCGGACCGCCAGCGCGAGTGCCTGCCCGCGCTGGTCGACGAACAGCCTCGCAACACGCGGCCGATCCTCGGCACGCAGTGCCGGCAGATGCTGCAACAGCGCGTGTGTGATAGTCCCCCGCAGAAATCGATTGCCGCCGATCAGACCGGATGGAGATCGGGCCGAGGGCTCGGCCCGTGCCCTCACCCCAGGTTCGTGGTCGGCCGGATCAATGGGATCGCCCTCGAAATCCGTTTCAAGCGGCGCCAGGGTGGACGGGCTGAGCGGCACGACAAGACCGGTCTCGCGCGGCGCGGGGCGGCTGGCCCACGCGGGACGGGGCAGCGGATCCGATGCGGCGGGATCGCCTCCGCTTCTCTTTTCGATGGCTGCGGTTTGGGGCGCTGCAAGCCGCCGAACGGGCCTGCCTGCGTGATCGGCACCGGAGTGAAGATAAGGCGCCAGCGCCGTCTCGATCTGATTGTACCAGCACAACCGCTCTCGGACCTTGGCACCTTCGAAGCCGGCGACATAGAGACGATCGCGCGCGCGCGTCATGGCGACGTAGAGCAACCGATTGCGCTCGCGGGTATCGAGGTCGGTCTCCGAGGCGCGGGCCGCGGCGACGGCCGGCACGTGCCTTGATCCCTTCACCGCCCAAAGAAACGGAACCGCCACCTCCGGCGGCCGGGGCACGTCGAGGCGCAGCAGCGCGGGGGGGGCCGCCTTCGTCGTGCACGTATCGGGCATGAAGACGATGGGTGCCTCGAGACCCTTGGCGCCATGCACCGTCAGCACCCGCACCTCATCGCGGCCATGTTCCATGTCGCGCTTGATCTCCCGATCCGTTTCGCGAAGCCAGCAGGCGAAGCCCTGCAGCGAGGCCGGCGCGCCATCATCATAGACCAGCGCCAGATTGAGCAGCTCGTCGATCGGCTCCATGGCCTCTAGGCCGAGCCTGGCCAGCAGGCGCTGCCGCCCGCCATCCCGCTCGAGCATATGCGTCAAGAACTCGAAAGGCGGCATCAGATCGGCGAGCCCACGCCATCGCTTTAAGGTCTCGGCCGCCGGCTTCAGCCGGGCGACTTTGACCGAGGCGGCCAGTAACGACGACCACAGCGTCCCGCGTCGGTCAGGGGCAATCTCGAGCAGATCCTCGTCGGTGAGGTTGAACAGGGGTCCCTTGAGCACGGTGGCCAGCGCCAGGTCATCTTCCGGCAGCAGTAGAAAATCACAGAGCGCCAGCACGTCCTGCACGGCGATCTGCTCGTTCAGCCGCAATCGGTCGGCGCCGGCGACCCGGATGCGGCGCGCCTTGAGGGCCGCCACCATGGCGGGAGCGAACGGCTGCCGCTTGCGCACCAAGATGATGATGTCGCCGGCCCGGATCGGCCGATCCTCGGACTGCAATCTCTCGCCGCTGGCCAGCCACTCGCCTATCCGCTCCGCAATGCGTTCGGCCACCCGCACAGCGGCCGGCGTTGTCGCGGGATCCGCCGAAGGCCGCCAGATGTCGCCGTCCGGCGGGATCTCTGTTGTCTCGCTCTGCCACAGTTCGACCAGGCCCGCTGCACCCAACCTGTGCGCCGCGTGCCGGATGTCCTCCTGAGCCGCGGTCAGGCCGTGACGAGCCGTGCCGGCGAAGACGCGATCCACCGCCTCCAGAACGGGTGCCACCGTCCGGAACGACAAGGTGAGTGGGATGCGCTGCCAGGGATGCCGCGCAGCCTCGGCCGCTTCGCCGAATTTCTTGCCCATTCCCGCAAACATTTCAGGCCGCGCACCCTGGAAGCCATAGATCGACTGCTTCTCGTCACCCACGGCAAACAGCGTCCTCGCCAGGCCCGGTTGACGGCCATCGCCGCCAAAGAACTCACTCGACAGCTCCCTGACGATATCCCATTGCGCCGGACTGGTATCCTGCGCCTCGTCAACGAGGATATGATCAAGTCCGCCGTCGAGCTTGAACAGCACCCACTGCGCGACAGCCGACCCAGTCAGCAGGCGACGGGTGCGACGAATGAGATCCTCGAAATCAAGCACACCGCGCCGGCTTTTGAGATCGGCGTAGCGCTGCCCGACCGCGTCCGCGAGCGCGAGCAAGGCCATCGTGGCCTCGATTACGGTCAGGCCTCCCCGCTGTTGATGCAGCGCCAGGAAGCGGTCTCTTGCCCGCTCACACATCTCATGCAGGTGCGGGAACTCGCCGCTCAGCTTCGCCGTCATCATACGCTGGCGAGGCTCGTGCTTCTTGGTCAGGCAGAAGCTTGCAAACGCTGCGATACGCGCCGACCTGTCGCCAGAGAGCGCGCCCTGCAACATCGTGGCCGCAGCAGCATCGGTCGGCAAGCCGCTCGCAAGGGCGCTGCAGAGCGCGGCAATCTGCTTATCGTTCAGAGCTTCCGCCAACTGCCGGTCGAGTTCCTCGAGAGTCGTGCCGGGCTCGATTTGAAATGAATGGCGGTATAGAGCCTCGGCACCGGCGTGGCGCGATCCACCGTCACGATCAAGGCGTGAGGCGTCCTCCAGCCAATCGCGCCGCGCGAGCGCCGCGCGGAGCAGAAC
>JBKJYG010000080.1:0-3212 GCA_046715905.1 Hyphomicrobiaceae bacterium
TCGCTCGGGATTGCCGCGCCTTGTGGGGGTGTTTGGCGAGGCTGAGGCCGCGCATCTGGGGCGGGTCACGGGCCGGCTGATCGGAGCGCAGTTGTACCAGGAAATTGCGGCGCTGCTCGAAGTGGCGGGCGATGGTCCTACCGATTTTGCCGAATGGATGCAGCGGATCGCGGCCGCCGAGGGCGATGAAGCTACGGTCGCAATGGAGGGCACCGCCGTCGTCGTACGGCGGACCGGGTGGCGGCTGATGCGGGGCCTTGAACCTTTGTCGCCAGCCATATTCGAGGCCTGGAACGGTATTTTCGAAGGGGCACTCGCGGTTCACGATCGCTTCCTCGTGCTGGACGTGGTTGAACGGCTGGACCGTGGCGACGGCGCGTTCGTCTGGAAAATTCGGCGGCCGCGCGCGGTCTGATGGGGTGCTCGGGGTCGTCCGTTTCTCAAGTGGCGGGATAACTATAGCAAAGCGGCGCTGACAGGAGTTTGAGATGGCCGATTTCGATATCGTAATTCGCAACGGCACGGTGGCCACGGCGAGCGAGACGTTTGAAGCGGACGTCGGCATCGCAGGCGATACAATTTCGGCCATCGGACGTACGCTGGGAGCGGGCCGACGCGAGATCGATGCACGGGGCAAGCTGGTGCTTCCGGGCGGCGTCGACGCCCACGCGCACATCGAACAATTGTCGGGCATGAATATCATGAATGCCGACACGTTCGAAAGCGCCACCACGGCGGCGGCGCACGGCGGCACCACCACGGTTGTGTGCTTCGCCGCGCAACACCACGGCAATAGCCTGACCAAGGTCGTCGAGGACTATCACGCGCGCGCCAGGAAAGGCGCTGTCATCGACTACGCCTTTCACATGATTCTGACGGATCCGAATGCTCGTGTTCTGCAGGAGGAACTGCCGCCGCTCATCAGATCGGGCCATTCCTCGATCAAAATCTTCATGACCTACGAAAAAACGCGGGTTGGCGATGAAGCGCTGCTCGATGTGATGGCCGCTGCGCGCGAGCATAAAGCCCTCGTCTGCGTTCACGCCGAGAATGATGGCATGATTAGCTGGATGGGCAAACGGCTCGTCAAGCGGGGCTATACCGCGCCGAAGTATCACGGCATCTATCATCCGCGGCTCTGTGAGACCGAAGCCTTTCATCGGCTGATCGCGTTCTCCGAACTGCTCGACCAGCCCGTTATCCTCTATCACGTCTCGACAGCCGAAGGCGCGCAGGTCATCCGCGAGGCGCGCGGTCGCGGCGTCATGGTGTTCGCGGAAACCTGTACGCAGTATCTTTTGCTGACCGTCGATGATCTCGACAAACCAGGACTGGAGGGGGCCCGGTTCGTGTGCAGTCCGCCGCTGCGCCGCGCGTCCGACCAGGAGGCGTTGTGGCAGGCCCTTGCGCTCGGCGATCTGCAGTTCATCTCGTCGGACCACGCGCCCTACACGCTCGATCAGGAGGGGAAATTCCGCGCCGGGCCTAATCCAAGCTTCAAGGAGATCGCGAACGGCATGCCGGGCATTGAGCTGCGCCTCCCGCTGCTGTTTGACGCCATGGTCACGAAAGGGCGCTTCGGCGTGGAAAAATTCGTCGAATGGACGTCGGCCGCCCCCGCGTGCATGTACGGCCTCAACCCGAAAAAAGGATCGATCGCCATTGGAGCCGACGCGGACATCTGTGTCTGGGATCCCGCGCGCAAAGTCACGCTCAGCGATGAGGCGGTCCACGACCGGACGCGCTTCACACCCTATGCCGGCCGCACCATCACCGGTTGGCCCACAATGGTATTGAGGCGGGGAGCCGTCATCGTGGACGATGGCAAGCTTGCGGTGGCTGCTGGTTCGGGACAATTCTTGCCGCGCGATGCAGGACCGGCTGCCACGCCGACCGGGCGCGTGTCGCCAGAGTTCGATCCGAGCCGCAACTTCGGCGCCAAGCTCTACTAAATATTCGGAGACGGAAAGGGTCCAGGCTCTCGTTGTCCGGGCCTATACAGCTTCCGCGGACGCAAACGTGCGTTCATGCGGACGTTACCGTCCAACGATGCCGAATTCGGAAAACGGGATGAAATCCACGTCATCGCCGCGCCGCACATCGCCCTGATCCTCGGCGACGTCGATGAGACCGTGGGCGGCGCGCAGACCCGAAATCAAACCCGAGCCGTCGCGCTCGAATTTATCCACGGTCCATCCGTGGCTGGTCTCAACAAGGATGCCGCGCCAGAACTCTCGCCGGCCGGGTTTACGGCCGGTGAAATCAAACGCAGCGGGGAGTTTGAAACGCCGCGGCTCGGTCCAATCGGCGCCGCCCAGACGGCGTAGCATCGGCCATACATACATCACGAAGCAGACAAACGCGGCCACCGGGTTGCCGGGAAGGCCCACGACGATGCAATCGCCGATCTGCCCGAAGGACATCGGCCGCCCCGGTTTTACTGCAATCTGCCAGAGGTGACGTTTGCCGAGCGCTTCCAGCGCGCGGACCATGTGATCCTCTTCGCCTCGGCTGGCTCCGCCCGTCGTGATGACCACGTGGTGCGTTTGGGCGGCCTCAGTCAAAGCCTTGTGCACCACGGTTGCGTCGTCGGGCAGGATGCCCAGATCGTGGATCAGGTTGCCGCTCGGCGCGATGAGCGCCTTCAACATCGGGGCATTGGCGTCGAACACTTGGCCGGGCCTCAGGCTCGAGGCGCCGGGTCGCACGATCTCGTCGCCGGAGGACACGATGGCAATCCGAAGCGGAGCAAAGCAGCGAACCTCGCTGAGACCGATCGAGGCTAAGGCCGCCAAGTCCTGCGGCCGTAGCACGTGACCTCGCTCAAACAGCAATTCGCCAGCTTGAAGATCCTCCCCCGCCTTACGGACATTGGCCCCCTTGCGCAGACCGCGGGGAATAGAAATGACCGACTGGGACGGCGTACCTTCGCCATTGTTCGTGACGGTCACATCCTCTTGCATAACGACGCTGTCGCAGCCCCAAGGCAGCACGGCGCCGGTAAAAATGCGCACCGCCGTCCCTGGATCTGCTGGTTTTGCCAGCGGATGCCCAGCCGCCGCGCGACCGCTCACCGGAAGCTGCGAGCCGTTTGCCGCGTTGTAGTCGGCAGCGCAGAACGCGTAACCATCGACCGCTGTGTTCGTGTGCGCCGGCACGGGGTGTCGAACCAGGACAGCTTGGGCGAGAATGCGTCCGGCTGCCTGATCCAG
>JBKJYG010000081.1:0-7553 GCA_046715905.1 Hyphomicrobiaceae bacterium
CTCGACGAGCCGTTTGGAGGCAGCGCCCGTTGCGCCGCCGATTACCGCTACACGATCAGCCATCGTCACCTCTCTCGCCTGCAACAGGCCGCATCGTCTCGGTCCGCGGTCGCGACGTCAACATGGCGATTCAGGGCCATCCGAAGCAACGTGACTGCCGGCCCCCTTGGCCGGAGGTCCAATCGCCGCTAAATTGTGTCCCAGTCGAAGCATCCAAAGGCAACCTTGGACATGATGACCCCCCAAACCGACGATGCCATCCGCGTCTACTGGCACCCTGGCTGAACCAGCTGTTTGCGCACCAAGGAGTTCCTTGGCAAACACGGCGTTCCCTTCCTGTCGCGCAACGTCCTCGAGGATAAGAGCGCGTGGGCGGAACTCGAACCTTTCGGCATCAAGATGGTGCCCGTCGTCACGCGCGGCAACGCTTGGGCAAACGGCCAGATCCTTCGTGACGTGGCCCGCATCATCGGCGTCGACCTCGGGCAGCAGACCATGCTGTCCCCGGCGGAGCTGGTGCGTCGAATGGATCTCATTCTGGAGGGCGAGCATCGCTTTTTCTCTCAGCTTCCCGAAGACAAGATCCGGGACCAGGTGGCGGGACGGCCGCGAACGTTCGCAAACCTTGCCTATCACACGTTCAACGTAGCCGACGCCTGGCTCGAGCACGAAATCCTAGCGCAGCCGCTCGTCGCAAATGCCTACGCCCGCATCGCTCCCCAGGGGCAGGACAGCAAGGCCGACATCCTGGCCTATGGTGCCGAAGTGCGACGACGCTTCGCTGACTGGTGGCGCGAGCAGGGACCATCGACCGATTTCGACGAAATGGCCGACGTGTATTATGGCGATCAGTCGAAACACGACTTCCTGGAGCGCACGACCTGGCACACCGGCCAGCATGTGCGTCAGATGATGATGATCCTCGAGATGCAAGGCCTTGCGCCCGATGATCCGCTCGAGGCCCAGATGTGGGTTGGATTGCCCATGCCGGAGAAGGTATGGGATGACGAGGCGCCGGTGAGCCAGATCCGATCGTCGTAAGTCGACGACGTACGGTGTTGCCCGGGATTTGCGGTCAGCGAATCCCGGGTTAGCCCTTGGAGACAAAGTGGCCGAACCGCGCCTCCAAGTCCTCAAGCGAGCTGGGAAATGGCTTGACGGTGAGATCGCGTGGAAGTGCCGCGGCCGCGACAGCCGCAACGAAACCCGCGCCCGCATCGAGACTGCCGATCGCGTAAGGCTCGACGGCGTGAGCCCACACCCCGCGCGCCCTCACGCCGCAGCGTTCGAGCAAGCGCCCCATGCCCTCGCCGGTCAATTTGGCCACGGCCTCGAGCCGGACCCAGGCTTCGATCAATCTAGGGTCAGGCGCGACCGCCTCCAGCCACCGCCCGCCAGCCAGCCGGCACGCCGCGTCCTCAATCCGCGCCCGGCGATGATCGGCGATCAGCATCGGCCGGACGCGCTCAACGTCGATGCCGACGGGCCCGGCCCTCGACAGCGCGACGACAGCCACTCCGTCGCTATGCGACAGGCTGAACTCGATGCTGGCTTGAACGAGCCTCGGCTTGCCGCCCGGCGACAGTTCGTAAGGCTGGCTCAGCGCGCCTGCGCCCCCATGCCGGGTGAGTAACAAACGCAGCGCCACGTGTGCTGCACGTCGGCGTCGATCGAAAGCCAGCTCCCTTGCGAGGTCTCCCACCCAGCCCAGTCGATCCAGCAGCATGCCGGCCTGGTCCAGATCGACACGCCAGATCTCCAGATCCGCCGATGTCATCGGATAAACCAGCCGCGCCGGGCCGCCGCCGGGTTGGCCCAGGCCCGAGCGGCAGGCGCCGGCACGCGGCAGCCCTCAGCGGTTGCGATCACTGCGCACTCGAGGAGCGGTCTTGCACGGACAATGTCGAAGACGGTGCCTCGCCGTGCAAGATGCGCTTGCATTCCATGAGCTCCGCGATGGCCTCCTTGACCAGAGCATGCATCTCAGCCTGGCGCCCGCCACCGGCGCGCCGCTTCGCAGGCTTGGCGCTGGCAGCCCGGAGCGCGCTGCCGGAGGCCAGACCCGGTTCCGGGGCGGCATGGACCGGCGGTTGGCCCTCGGCCGGTGCTCCGCCCGGCTGCAAACGCCCCCGCAGCTTGACCGCCTCGACGCCCTGCTCGCGCAAGATCTTCTGCACGCCTTTGATGGTATAGCCTTCGCGGTGCAGGAGATAGCGGATGCCCTTGAGCAGCTCCATGTCCTCGGGCCGATAGTACCGACGCCCGCCGCCGCGCTTCATCGGGCGGATCTGTGCGAACTTCACCTCCCAGAACCGCAATACGTGCTTGGGGACGCCCAGATCCTCGGCGACCTCGCTGATGGTTCGAAATGCGTCGACGGATTTAGCCATAGGTCCTATCCCGGCAGCTCAAGTCGCCTGCGTTGAAAACGTTTCGCGCGCCTGCCGCAGCAGGTCGAAGCACGCTCGCGACGAACAAGACGCGCCGCGTGCGTTCTCACGTTTGGTGGCGTGTACGTAGCTGCGACGTGGCGCAGGACCCTATTCGGCGGCCTTCAGACGCGTACGTCCCGAGTTGATTTTGATCTTCATGATGTTGCTGGCCCGGAAAACGAGCACGCGTCGCGGCGTGATCGGAACCTCCTCGCCCGTTTTCGGGTTGCGGCCGATCCGCTGACCTTTGGCTCGCACCCCGAACGATCCGAACGACGACAATTTCACGCCCTCACCCGCCGCAAGTGTTTGCGAGATCTGTCCCAGAACGAGCTCGACCAAATCCTGCGACTCGTTGCGTGGCAGACCAACCTTGCGCACCACCGCATCCGCGAGATCGGCTCGCGTCAACGTCTTCCCGCCCATAACCCTCCACCTCCCTTGTTTTTAGAGAAGCTAGCCCTCCTAATAAACCCGGTCAATCGGTTAAGGAACGCAAACAACTGAATATAAATGACAATTGCAACCATGACACGATTGCTACCGGTCTCGCCTTCGCCGCTCAAGTCGAGATTACCAGCGCGCCAGCACCGCACCCCATGTAAATCCGCCGCCCATCGCCTCCATGAGTACAAGATGACCCTCCCGCATCCGGTGCTCTTCGAAGGCTTGGTTGAGGGCCAGCGGAATGGAGGCCGCCGAGGTGTTGCCGTGCGATGGCAGCGTCACCATGATTTTCTCGGAGGCCACACCGAGCTTCTTGGCGATGCCGTCGAGAATGCGTTTGTTGGCCTGATGCGGGACGTAGAGATCGATTTCGTCGGCCGCGTAACCGTTCATGACGAGCGTCTCTTCGATCACACCCGAGATCTTCTGGATCGCGTGCCGGAACACCTCGCGCCCGTTCATGCGCAGGACGCCCGTGGTCTTGGTCGAGCCCGGTCCGCCGTCGACGTACAGCAGCTCTTCATATCGACCATCGGATCGAATGATGGTCGACAGGATGCCTCGATCCTCGCGGGTCCCGTGCTGCGGCTGCGCCTCGAGCACAACGGCGCCGGCGCCGTCGCCAAACAGCACGCACGTCGAGCGATCGTTCCAATCGAGGATGCGCGAGAACGTCTCCGCGCCGATCACCAGGGCCCGCTTGAATTGCCGGGTTTTCAGGAGACTGTCGGCCGTTGTCAGGGCGTAGATGAAGCCCGAGCACACAGCCTGGATGTCGAAGGCGGCGCCCTTCGTGATGCCAAGGCCGGCTTGAATTTTGACGGCGGTGGCCGGAAACGTCCGATCGGGCGTCGCCGTGGCGCAGATGACGAGATCGATGTCGACGGGATTGATCCCGGAGCGCACCAGCGCCTGCTTGGCAGCATGCAGACCCAGATCGCTCGTCAGTTCGCCGTCGGCCGCGATATGGCGCTGCTTGATGCCGGTCCTCTCGGTAATCCAAGCATCGGTCGTGTCAACGAGCCGCGCCAGTTCATCGTTGGTCATGACGCGCTTGGGTAGGTAGGCGCCGACGCCGGCGATTACCGATCGAATGACGGCCACGCGCTCTCTCCTCGAAACAGGGCTGGCCCATGCTGTCCGGCCAACCCGACTGTCGAACCAATCGATACTTAAGTGAAGGATGCAGGCGAATGTCTCACCGCCGGCGAACGATGCACCTCATGCCGCACCCCGCCCGCGCCGACCACTCCAAGTCAGTTCGATCCCGACGCTTCAGCAAGGGACTCAAGGTTGGCAGCAATCGTCCCGATGGCGGTGGCTAAATGAGCGATCAGATTACTGTCCGCCATTTCGTACCCCAGATCGATCGCACTCGCAAAACCGAAGGCGTCGGTTGCTCCGTGGCTCTTGATCGTAATGCCGTTGAGACCCAGAAGAGCAGCCCCATTGACGCGCCGAGGATCGATCTTGCTCTTGAGCCCGGCAAAGCCATTCTTGGCCAGCAGGGCGCCGGCTTTGGTGAGGAGCGACTGAGACATTGCGTCGCGCAGATAGGAGGCCATCTGCTTGGCCGTCCCTTCGGCGGTCTTGATTGCGATGTTGCCGGCGAAACCCTCCACCACCACCACGTCGACGACGCCCTGCCCGATTTGGTCGCCTTCCACGTAGCCATGGTATTTGAACGGAAGCCTTACAGGACCCAAAGACGTGCTCGACGCAGTCGGACGGGGCTGCCCCGCTTCGGGTTCGAGGGCCGCCTGCTTCAGCCATGCGTGGGCTTGCTTGACCTCTTCGTTGCCCTTGATCTCCTCCACGCCGACATTGAGCAGTCCGACCGTGGGTGCCTCGATACCAAAATGAGCGGTCGCCAGGGCGGCGCCCATGAAGGCAAACTCGACGAGCTGCCGCGCCGACGCGCCGATGTTCGCGCCGACATCGAGGACGATCGATTCGCCCCGGAGCGTCGGCCATTGCGCCGCCAGCGCCGGGCGCTCGATCCCGGCCATCGGGCGCAGAATGAGGCGGGAGAGCGCCATCAACGCCCCCGTGTTGCCCGCCGAGACCGCAGCTTGGGCCTCCGCCCTCTTCACGGCATCGAGCGCGAGCCACATGCTCGTGCCCTTGGCCCGGCGCAAGGCTTGGCTGGGTTTGTCCTGCATGCCAACGGCAAGCTCCGTATGCACCACGCGCATCCGGCCGCACAGCTCGGGATAGCGATCGAGCACCGGCCTGATCCGCTTCTCGTCACCACAGATCAGGAAAGTCAGCTCGGGATGTCGCCGCAGCGACAGCGCAGCTCCTGGAATCACGATTTCGGGGCCGTGATCCCCGCCCATTGCGTCAAGCGCCAGCGTCGTGTCGGGACGTGCCATCGTTAGAAGCCTTGCGTCACATCACGCACCCTGCACGAGAGGTAGCCTTGATCTCGAGACATCGATCCAGTCGCGCTTGGACGGGATGACGCCTCATCTTGCGACTGAAGCACCACATCGCCTCAGTCCTGACAATCGCTAATCAGCGGCGGGCAACCGAGCCTGCCGGAGTGTGTCTTCAGGGTTTGCGGCGATTTTTCAGCTCCTGCAGGGCAGCAAACGGGCTGGTCGTGACGGGGGAGGGGTCAGGATCAGACCAATCCAGGGTCGCGTCGCGCTGGCGGGGAAAGGGGTCAAGACGACTGGCCAGCTCCTCGAACACGATCCGACCAAGCTCAAGCTTCTTGCCATCGAAGGTCTCCTCGTCCTCCTCGGCAAGAGGGTCAAGGATCTCGCTCGTTTGGCTTCGGAGATCATCCGCCGTCACGAGCGTCAGGCGCAGATTGGCCTCGATCCGCCCGGGAAGCGGTTCCAGTGTGATGACGCACAGTTGCTCGATGTCGGTAGCGATCCTCATGCTGAGCAGAAGCCGACTGCCTGGCAGGGTCTTGATGCGGCCGCTGACGGTGAGCTGATGGCAGGCCATGACCTCCAGCGCGGTGCTCAAGGCGTGACATTCCTGCGCGGTAGCCTGTCGCTCGAAGGCCAGACCTGGCGCCGGGACATCGCCCACCCGGACCATCCAATCGAGGGGAGAGGTCATCAGGTCGGCTCCCCGGGGTTTATTGCGAGCGAAGTCGATGCAAACGTGATCCGGCCAGCACTCAGGTCGCGGCTGGGTAGGGCCGCGAGGTGGGCCACGCACCGGCGCGCATAAACGGCGAGCCGATGGGCCGCCGCCGCCTGACGCGAATCGACTGGGTCATGGCCGGCCTCGCGCCGAAAGACATAGGTCAGCAGTTCGGCCTGCAGCCGCGCGGTGCTTTCTACCAATCCCGCATCCTCCGACAAACCCGGCGCGTAAGCGCGCACCCGTTCCCCAATGGCCGCGGCGGCTTTCTTGACCCGTCGCGGCACGCTCGTATCGCCAATGCCGATCTGCCGCAACGCATCGTCCATGTCCGCGATCACAAGCTCGATCAGCCGCCGCCCCAGGCTCGGTCCGATGGTCGGCTCGGCTTTCAGCCGCTGCAGGACCAGGCAGAGGTGCAACGTGATCATCTCGAACCGTCCCTCCATTGTGTCTGAAATATCGCATTGCGCATAGAATACCGGCGATCGCGCCTGCGCCACAATGCGCTCGTAAATCTGCTGCTCAATTCGCTTGTTCTCTGCCTTTCGCTGGAGCCATTTCAGCATGGCTCTTTCCTGACGCAAGAGTGTGGGCAGGGCACCGTGGGGCATTGCAAAGGGCACGCAATGGGCCTAGGCCGAACCGTCGATATTGGTCGCCGAATCCGAAATCGTTCGCTACCGAGCGGTGCGCTGACATCGAGGGGGGGTCGACAGTCGCGATGACGATGGGACATGGCTTGGGGGCTTGGAAGCGGCGTTTGGCCGGTTTGACGGCGGGCTTGGCACTGTGCGGCCTGCTTGTCGGCTGCTCGTCGACAACGCTCCGGCGCGGGCATCAATTCAATGATGGCGACCTCCAGCAGGTTCAGCCCGGAATGAGCCAGGATGCCGTCCGTGCAGCTTTCGGAACGCCCGACACAACCTCGAGCGTCGCAGGCGGCAACGCGTACTACTATATTTCCAGCACGGAGAAGCAGACTGCCTTCTTCAAGCCCGACGAGGTCGATCGCCGAGTCGTCGCGATCTACTTCAATGGCACGGGCAGCGTCTCGCAAGTGGCCAACTATGGCATGAAGGATGGTCGCATCTTCGATTACGTCAAACGGGAAACATCCGCCCACATCCGCGACAAGGGTTTGATTGCGCAATTCTTCAGAGGCGTCGGACCCAAACAGAAGCTGTTTGACGAATGAGCCTCATCGACCTGTTCAAAGCCCATCGCCGTCCGGAAGGCCTCCTTCGCCCAAGGCGGGCCGAGAGGTATAACGATCCCCACGCACGCCGCGTGCTTGAGGATCGTGATCTTTCCGGCTCCGCTTAACCCGATCCGCCACCGAATTTCCGCACCCACCAGCCCTTTCGGGCCGGACGATCATCGTCCGTGGCGGCCGCCGGATTGCCGCCCGGCGAGGTCTCCACCTCGCTTTGCGCAAGGGACGGGAACGGAGTGTCTTCCTCGTGTGCCACGGGGGGGTGATCACGCGCCGGTTTGGTCAAGCGTGATTGCGCATCAGATCCGTTCGGTGCATCGGCGCGCTCGTACCGGTTCGGACGGTCCCGGATC
>JBKJYG010000082.1:0-2901 GCA_046715905.1 Hyphomicrobiaceae bacterium
AGGTCTCGGCCATCGGGATGACGGCCCAGGCGGCCAGCGCCAGCGTTGCCGTGACAAGGGGCGCCAGCAGGAAGATGCCCTTGTCGGCACCCGCCGGGATGATGGGCTCCTTAAACACGAACTTCAGCAGGTCGGCGAACGATTGCAAGAGGCCGAACGGTCCGACCACATTGGGTCCGCGCCGCAACTGTACGGCGGCCCACACCTTGCGATCCATCAACAACAAAAAGGCGACCACGATCAGCAGCGACCCGAGCAGCAGGAGGCTTGAACCCGCGACCCACCCGAACCAGACGATGGCGTTGCCCCACGTGTCCCAGAACGTCTGCATGCTGTCTCGCATCTTTTATTCCGCGGCCATGCGGCGCGTGTCCCGGGCATCGAGACTGGCATTCAACGCACTGAGCTCGGCCATGATGGCGGAGGATCGCGCAATCGGGTTGGTCAGATAAAAATCGGTCACTCCCGAGCCGAACGGCTCCAGACCGGGCGCGGCCCGGCGGGCGGCGATCGGGCCCAGGTTGACGGGATCGGCGGGTATCACCGCATCCAATCGGCCGAGCACGGGTGAGGCTTTCAGCATCGCAGCGCGCAATTGATCGAGCGTGTCGTAGGGCAGCTTCTGTCCAGCGACATCCGACAGCGCCCGAATGATCGTCCAGTCTTCTTTCGCATCACCCGGCGGGAAGGCAGCTTTGCCGGTCATCTGAGCCCGGCCCTCGGTGTTGACGTAGGTCGCACTCTTCTCGGTGTAGGCGGCGGCGGGCAGCACGACGTCGGCCCGCATGGCACCCGCATCGCCGTGGCTGCCCTGGTAGACGACAAAGGCCGAGCCAAGGCGGGCCATATCGATTTCATCGGCGCCGAGCAGGAACACAACCTGCATGCCACCCGCCAGCATGCCCTCAACGTCGCGGCCGCCCTCGGAGGGGACAAAGCCCAGGTCCAACCCGGCGACGCGCGATGCGGCGGTATGCAGGACGTTGAAAATCCCCGACGCGGCTTCCTTTTCCTTGCCGCCAGCCACGTCGGCGGCGAGGCGCGCGGCCAGAGCCAGGACGGCAGCCCCATCGGCACGGGCAGCCGCCCCAGCGCCCACGATCAACATCGGGCGCTTAGCATCTTTCAGGGCGGCGTGGAACGCGTGCCGTCCTTCGATGAGGTCGACCAGGGCTTCGATGCCCGGTCCGACATTGATCAGGGGATAGGACAGGTCTGCCACTGCACCCACGCGGCCGACAGCCAAGCCGCCCTGCCGGAAGCGCTTGCGGATGCGCGCATTGAGCACCGGCGCCTCAAGACGAGGGTTCGACCCGATCAGCAAAATGGCATCAGCCGCCTCGATGCCTTCGATACTGGCATTGAACAGGTAGCTGGCGCGGCCGAGCGCAGGGTCGAACTTACCGCCGTCCTGCCGGCAATCGAGGCTGCCCGCTCCAAGGCGTCCCAACAGATCCTTGAGCGCAAACATCTCTTCCGCGCCGGCCAGATCGCCGGCAATCGCGCCGATACGCGCCGGCTCGGCCGCTTTCAGCTTCTCAGCAACCAGCGCCAAGGCCTCGGGCCAGGTTGCCGGTTCAAGGCGGCCTTCGCGGCGAACGAACGGCCGGTCGAGCCGCTGCGTCCGCAGCCCGTCGGCCACATGGCGCGCCTTATCGGAAATCCATTCCTCGTTCACGGGGTCATTGGGCCGCGGCAGGATGCGCATGACTTCCCGCCCGCGGGTATCGACGCGGATGGCCGATCCAAGGGCATCCATGACATCGATGGAATCGGTTTTCCGCATCTCCCACGGCCGCGTGTTGAAGGCCCACGGGCGATGCGTCAGCGCACCAACCGGGCACAGGTCCACGACGTTGGCGGACAGCTCCGACATCATCCCCTTCTCGAGGTAGGTCGTGATCTCCATGTCCTCGCCCCGCCCGATGGCGCCCAGTTCCTCGACGCCGGCCACCTCGGTCATGAAGCGGACACAGCGCGTGCACTGGATGCAACGGTTCATGGCGGTCTTGATCAACGGCCCCAGGTACTTCTCCTCGACGGCACGCTTGTTGAGATCATAGCGGGTCCCGCCCATGCCATAGGCCATGGCCTGATCCTGCAGATCGCACTCCCCGCCCTGATCGCAGATCGGGCAGTCGAGGGGGTGATTGATCAGCAGGAATTCCATGACGCCTTCGCGGGCTTTTTTGACCATCGGCGAACGCGTGCTGATGACTTTGGGAGTGCCGTCGCGGTTGGGCGGCAGATCATTGACGCCCAGGGCGCACGAGGCCTGAGGCTTGGGCATGCCGACCACTTCGATCAGGCACATGCGGCAGTTGCCGGCTATGGACAGGCGCTCGTGGTAGCAGAAGCGGGGAATTTCGATCCCCGCCTGCTCGCACGCCTGCAGCAGGGTGATCCCGTCCTCGACTTCGATCTCGCGGCCGTCAATGATCAGTTGTCTCGGCATGCCCTAACCTTGTCGCCTGGACCGCACCAAATCTCCGCAAGGCTCGAAATACATGACTCCGAGCGACGTTGCGACCGCTCTCAGCGCCGGCGGAACCCGGGCGTGCAACGGACAGCCAACAGACGGGGCGTGGGACACGGCGGTTGTCGTCTACATCGTTTACGTCAACGTCACAACCCGTCTGTGAGCCTTGATGTCCAGCCGCATCGGGGACGGACCATCGCGATACCTCGTCCTAGCCGCAGCAACCGACGTCTTCAGCTTTGCGTGACACGCTCGAGCACCGACTTTAGCACGGGCGAGCAATCCCTGAAGTCGCCGGCCCGAAACTCCTCGGACATGAGGAAGGCCCGGTGCGGCTCCAATTGGCGGCTAAGCGTTTCCTTCCAAGCCGGTCGCGGATCAAGAAGAAGGATCTGCTCGGCTGTCGTCAGCAGGTTGGCCAC
>JBKJYG010000083.1:0-2879 GCA_046715905.1 Hyphomicrobiaceae bacterium
TTTTGCGCGTCGCCTTAACCGAGGCGATGCGGTTCCGCATCTCTTTCAGTGATGCCATGCGCGAATTCCTTCAGCCTTCGCCCCAGGGTCTTTCGGAGTTGGGCTCTATCGTTGTCGCCCGACGGGCGTTGGGGAGCTTCAAAAAAACCGCCTGAAGCCAGCCGCCGATCGGGCGGCAAGCCGGTCAGGCGAACTGCTTGGCCACCGTCTCCACGACGCCCTTCAGCTTGCCGGCCGTCGCATCCGAGAGGTCCTTGCTGTCCCGAATGTCGCTCAAGATCGCGGCATTGGGTCCGCGCAGGTTGGCCAGCAGCGCATCCTCAAACGCGCGCACCTTGTCCAGCGGCATCGGATCGAGATAACCGTTGACGCCGGCATAAATCACAGCGACCTGCTCTTCCATCTTCAGCGGCGAGAACTGTGACTGTTTCAACAGCTCCGTCAGTCGCGCGCCGCGGTTGAGGAGCCGCTGCGTGGTGGCGTCGAGATCGGAGCCGAACTGGGCGAATGCCGCCATCTCGCGATACTGGGCCAGCTCACCCTTGATGCGGCCGGCGACCTTTTTCATGGCCTTGGTCTGCGCCGACGAGCCCACCCGCGACACCGACAACCCGACGTTCACCGCCGGCCGGATGCCCTGATAGAAAAGGTCCGTCTCGAGGAAGATCTGGCCATCGGTGATGGAAATCACGTTGGTCGGAATGTAGGCCGAAACGTCGTTGGCCTGGGTCTCGATCACGGGAAGGGCGGTCAATGAACCCTTGCCGGCCGCATCGCCCATCTTGGCGGCGCGTTCGAGCAGCCGCGAATGCAAGTAGAACACATCGCCCGGATAAGCTTCGCGGCCAGGCGGACGACGCAACAACAGCGACATCTGTCGGTACGCCACGGCTTGCTTTGAAAGATCGTCGTAGATGATCACCGCGTGCATGCCGTTATCCCGGAAGTACTCGCCCATGGCGCAGCCTGAGAACGGCGCCAGGAACTGCATGGGGGCTGGATCGGATGCCGTGGCGGCAACAACGATCGTGTAGTCAAGCGCGCCATTCTCCTCCAGCGATTTGACGAACTGCGCCACGGTGGAGCGCTTCTGGCCGATGGCCACATAAACGCAGTAGAGTTTCTGACTCTCGTCGGTGCCCTGGTTCAGCGCCTTTTGATTGAGGATCGTGTCAAGCGCCACCGCCGTCTTGCCGGTCTGGCGGTCGCCGATGATGAGTTCGCGCTGGCCGCGTCCAATCGGAATGAGGGCGTCGATGGCCTTGAGGCCGGTGGCCATCGGCTCGTGCACCGACTTGCGAGGGATGATGCCAGGCGCCTTGACGTCGACGCGCGCACGGGTGGAGGACTGGATCGGCCCCTTTCCGTCGATCGGATTGCCAAGCGCATCGACGACGCGGCCGAGTAGCCCCTTGCCGATCGGCACGTCCACGATCGTGCCCGTCCGCTTGACGGTATCACCCTCCTTGATGCCGCGGTCGTCTCCAAACAGAACGACGCCGACGTTGTCGGCCTCGAGGTTCAAAGCCATACCCCGCACGCCGCCCGGAAATTCGACCATCTCACCGGCTTGAACCTTGTCCAGGCCGTAGACGCGCGCGATGCCATCGCCGACGGAAAGAACCTGCCCGATCTCTGAAACCTGCGCATCCTTGCCGAAATTTTTGATCTGCTCCTTGAGGATCGAGGAGATCTCGGCGGCCTTGATATCCATCAGCGGACCTCTTTCATCGCAATCTTAAGGGACTCGAGTTTGGTTCGAAGCGAGCTGTCGATCATGCGGCTGCCGGTCTTGACCACAAGCCCTCCGAGCAAGGCTGGATCGACGTGCGTGCGGATCTGAATTTTCTTGCCGCCAGCCGTGGACTTAAGCGTGTCTTCGAGTTG
The DNA here is from genome assembly GCA_046715905.1 of Hyphomicrobiaceae bacterium. Lineage (GTDB taxonomy): Bacteria > Pseudomonadota > Alphaproteobacteria > Rhizobiales > Hyphomicrobiaceae. The sequence continues at coordinate 1,888 of JBKJYG010000083.1, forward strand.
CGCCAGCTGGTCTGGCGTTAGGGGATGCGCCGAGCTCACCTCAGCCGTCACCTCGCCTCGATGCCGTGCAGCAAGGGACCGGAAGGTCTTGGTGATGTCGGCCAGGACGAACAGCCGCCGGCTCTGCGCCAACAGCTTGACGAAGTTGAGTGTCAACGGATGGAAACCGGCCCGGACGGCAATCGCCGACACGGCGTTGCCCTGCTCGGCAGCGGAGAAAACGGGATTCAACACTAATTGGCGAAAGTCGGCGCTGTCGCTAAACATCCCCTGCAAAGCGATGATATCCTGCTCAATCTCAACCAGACGGTGCTCGTCCTTGGCCAGATCGAACAGCGCGGACGCATACCGTCCTGCCACGCTCGCCATCATTAGTTTGTCATCTGCCACGGCTGCAGTGTGCCTTCTGTCGAGGTGAGGGAACCCGTCGGTTGCCCTCGGCCAGTGCCCAGTCCGCTCTGGAAAGAAAAATGACTCGAGGCGACCGAGATCGGGGGATCAGGCCGTGCCGTCGAACGTTGCCGTCGTCTAGCATGCGTGCAGGCCGCCTTCAATGGGGGCCGGTGGAACGCAATGCCGCATTTCGGCCAAAATCGCACGAGGCTCGCCCCGATGTCTGCTGGCCAGCAGGATGGCGACGCCCGGACTGCGAGCGCCTAACCGCTCAACCGACGCGGGGCCCTTAAACGGGACGCCAAGTGTCCAGAGCGCCGGCCGCCCCCGACCGCCGTAAAGGCTGACGCTCAGCTACCCGGCGTGTCGAGCCGGCGCGTCAAATTCTCAAACTCCCGCCGCAGCTCCTCGTTGCGGAAGATCTGTTCGAACGTTGGTGCCTCGAGCCTCTGGATCGCTTCGAACGAGGTTGCGCTGTCTTTCATCAGATTGCGCAATTGAAAGCTGGCCTCGACCGTCTCGTAGGTGTTGTCGGCAATGCGCAGGTCATGCGTGGCGCGCGGTCGCCCGTTGGCCCTCTGGGCTCGCGGACCTTTCAA
>JBKJYG010000084.1:0-3231 GCA_046715905.1 Hyphomicrobiaceae bacterium
TCACGGATGCAACGGCCGGTCTGCGATCGTCCCCATCCATAGGCCTTGTCCATCGCGCGCCCGACGGGATTGGGTCGGCCGGCCAAATCCGGCTTGCCCGAGCGCAGGAAGGCCACGAGATCGCGCACGACGATGTGGCCTAGACCCAGCACCAAGGGATCGCGGCCCTCATAAACGAGCTCATAGATCCAACCTGGAGCAAAGCCGCCCGGTACGTAGATGCTTTGGTCCGACGGCACGACCGCGTATTCGGCGCCTTGGTTGTCGAGGCCGGCCCCGCCCTCGATGCGTGCAAACATCCATTGGTCGTGCGGCACCGGGATGCGCGGGTCACCGGGATATCGTCGCCGCGTGAGTTGGGCCTGGCGCGTATCCAGCGATACGGCGGGATGGCTGCGCGTCGACGCACGGCTGGACAGGGGGAACGTCTTGATCCCGTGCGCATCCGCGATGTACTCGACGCGGACCGATCCCGTGAGGGGGCGGCCATTGTCGGTGGCGACCGGCACATCCAGCAGGAAGCGGTCGCCTCCGGGCAGCAGGTCCGCCTGCCATCCGGCCCACACCGTCGTGTATCCCGCCCGCATGAGGTAGCCGTTGCCGGCGTGCGCCAGCGTGCGCGGGTCGTTTGAGCCCGGCGCATCGTTGAAGAATTGGAGCGCCCGGATGTTGCCGCGGTTGCCCCAATCGAAGAACAGCCGCCCGTTGCCGCGCGCCACGTCGATGGGCTTCAGAATCGAAATGTCGGTGGCAAAGTGCACCAAGCCTGCTGCGTCGACGGGCGCCTTGTCGAGATCACAAATGCCAGCCTGGGCGGGCGCCTGGGGATCGACCGCGAATCGCGCCCGGCCCTTCAAGCGCTCGTAGGCTCCCGAAGTGTCGAACTCATGGCCGTTCGCGAACAGGAAACGCTCGGTTATGTCGATCTCGATATGATGCGTCATGAGAGTCCCGGCTGCACGGTTGACACGTGCATTGATGCTAGCACGCTGAACCGCCGGGGCGATCTTTTGCTCTTACGCGCTCGCCTCGCAAATTCGCTAAGCTCGTGCTTGGGGAGGCCGACATGCAACCGAAGCTTTGGCCATGCGTGGTGGGCTTGGCCGCGAGCCTGCACGCAGGCAGCGTGGAAGCCGAGCCCGGCAGTGTGCGTCATGGCCGGGAGATCACGCGCGATCTGGTCGGCCCCACGGCCGCCGGCATCACGCCGCAGCGCACGACGGGTATGACCGTTCTGGCCGAAGGCAAGCGGGCGCCGGTTGGCATCGTCATTGCCGACAGCACCCGTTACGCTGGCTTTGTAGTCGAAGGCCCGCATCTGCTGATCGAGGGCGTCATCTTCACGGGCCGGCTCGACATCCAAACCAGCCAGCCGGTGGTGGTTCGCGGCTGCACGTTCCGGTTTGCCGATTGGTTCGGCATCATTGGCCGCTCGACCAGTCGTGGCGTGGTGCTGCTCTTCAACGACATCGGTCCCGTATCCACGTCCGGCGCACCCGACGACGTCAGCCAGCGGATGAAAACCGGCATTGCGCTGAGCGGCAAGCGCAGCGTCATCCATCGCAATCGCATCTCGGGCACGGAGGATGGGATCCAGATTGGCGGCAGCGAGACGCATATCAGCGAAAATCTGATCGAGGACATCACCTACTACAAGGATGCACACCCCGACGGCATCCAGATTGTCGGATCGGCGACGGACACGACCATCCTGCGCAACAAGGTGCTCAACCCCAACCGCACCACCAGCGCCATCATCTTCGACTCGCGTAAGGACCTCGTCGACGGCCTCACCATCGAGGCCAATTACCTGGCGGGAGGCGGCTGGACGCTTTACGCGGGCAGCCACTCGAACGGCAGCCTGTCGCGCCGCATCCGCATCATCGATAACGTGTTCGGGGTCGAATATTTCCCCAGAAGCGGCCATTTCGGCGCCATCGTCTACTGGGATCGCCGGCAGGGCACGAAATCGGGAAACACGTTCTCGACAGGCAAGCCTGTCCCCTGACGCCTTGCCGGTAAATATGCGCCCGCGGCTACATCCGCGTGACGATCCGGTCCAGCAGTGCCGTGGGAAGAACGCGCCGCAGAATTTCTGCCGCTTGAGTTGGCAACCCTATGCGGTAACGCACCTTGGGATTGGGGCTTTCCAGCGCATGCACGAGCTTGGCCACGACGGCTTCGGGCCCAAGCTTGAACCGCTTGGGTCCCCCGGCTTCCATCGCCCGCAGCCGGCGCGCGTAATGCTCGCGGTGGGCCGACTGCTCGATATCGATGGTGCGGCGGAACTGGGCGATGGTCGAGGCAAGGAAGCTCGATTCGATCGGCCCGGGTTGCAGCAGAGAGACTTTGATCCCGGCGGGACGAAGCTCCATGCGCAGAGCGTCCGATAGGGCTTCGAGTGCGAATTTCGAGGCGCAATAAGCCCCCCGGTAAGGTCCGCTGACCAGGCCCAGGACCGATGAGCACATGACGATGCGGCCACGACCGGCGCGACGCATGGCGGGCACGATCTGGCGCGTAAGATCGTGCGCGGCTATCACGTTGATATCCAAATGTTCGCGCAGCACGTCGGCGGAAATGTCCTCCATGGCGCCGATGACGCCATAGGCCGCGTTGTTGTACAGCGCATAGAGACGCCCATCCGTTCGCGCCAAGGCCTCCGACGCGCATCGCGCAATCGATGCTCGATCGGACAGCTCAAGCGACAGCACATCGAGGCCGTCCTCCCGTTGCAGGCGTTCGATATCGGCCGGCTTGCGAGCCGTTGCGAGGACACGCCAGCCGCGAGCTTTCAGCGTGCGCGCCGCCGCCAAGCCAATGCCGGTCGAGCAGCCCGTGATCAGGATTGAACGGTCATTGTTTTCCATGGGCCTCAATAGCCGGGCCGATCGGGTCAGGACAAGACCTTCCATCCTGCTTGACGGCTGCGGCCCATTGGTCCAGCTCTCTCGACCGCGTCCTGCCGCAAACGAGCGAGAGCCCCATTCATGAGCAAACCCTGGCAGCTCGAAACCATCGCCGCCCAAGCCGGCGGTTCGCATGACTCCGCCACCGGCGCCGTCGTGCCGCCGATCCAGATCGCGACCACGTTTCTCCGCGACCCCGACAATCAGTATCGGAAGGGGTACATATATGCCCGGCCCGACAATCCCGTTACGCGGCAGGCGGAAGACGTGCTGTGTCAGCTCGAGGGCGGAGCTAAGTGCCTCATCTACGGCTCCGGCATGG
>JBKJYG010000085.1:0-5694 GCA_046715905.1 Hyphomicrobiaceae bacterium
CGCCTGGGCCGCGCGGATCGACAGGCTAGACACCTCGCCGATATGACGTCCCCCGATCTTGACGGCGAGCGATTGCGGCTTCAGGCGGTAGCCCTGGCAGGCATCGCAGGCATGCGCGCCTTGATAGCGCGACAGCTCCTCGCGCACCCACTCGCTGTCTGTTTCCCGCCAGCGCCGCTCGATGTTGCCGATGACACCTTCGAAGGTTTTCAGGGTGCGGTAGGTTCTGAGACCATCCTCATAGCGAAACTCGATCTCTTCCTCGCCCGACCCGAACAGGATCGCGTCCTGCACCCGCTTCGGCAATTTCACCCAGGCGACCTGCATGGAGACGCCATAGTGACGGGCAATGGCATCGAGCGTCTGCTCATAGTACGGCGAGGTATTGCCGGTCTTGGCCCAGGGCCATATGGCACCGTCTTCGAGGGCCAAGGACCGATCGGGCACCACGAGATCCGGCTCGAACCTCATCTCCGTGCCAAGCCCGTCGCATTTGGGGCAGGCGCCGGCCGGAGCATTGAAAGAGAAAATGCGAGGCTCGATCTCCTCGATCGTAAATCCGGAGATGGGGCAGGCAAAGCGCGACGAGAACACGATCCGCTCGTGCGTTTCATTTTTCGATCGGTTGGGCGCGTCGGTTTCGGTCTTGGCGAGCGGCTTGTCGATCAGCTCCGCGATCACCACCCCGTCAGCCAACGCGAGCGCCATCTCAAAGCTGTCGGCCAGCCGGCTGGCGATGTCTCTGCGTACGACGATCCGGTCGACCACGACGTCGATGTCATGCTTGAATTTCTTGTCGAGCTTGGGCGCATTGCCGATTTCGTGCACCGTGCCGTTGATCTTGACCCGCTGAAACCCCTTCTTCTGCCACTCCGCCAGTTCTTTGCGGAACTCACCCTTGCGGCCGCGAACCACGGGCGCCAGCAGCAGCAGCTTCGTCGTGTCGGGCAGCTCCAATAGCCGGTCAACCATCTGGGTGACGGTCTGGCTCTCGATCGGCAGGCCCGTGGCTGGCGAGTAGGGAACGCCAACGCGGGCAAACAGCAGCCGCAGATAATCGTAGATCTCGGTCACGGTGCCGACCGTGGACCGCGGGTTGCGACTGGTGGTCTTCTGTTCAATGGAAATGGCTGGCGACAGGCCGTCGATGTGATCGACGTCCGGCTTCTGCATCATTTCCAGGAATTGCCGGGCGTAAGCGGACAGGCTTTCTACGTAGCGGCGCTGGCCCTCCGCGTAAATCGTATCGAAGGCCAGCGATGATTTGCCAGAGCCGGACAATCCCGTGAACACAACCAATGCGTCGCGCGGGATCTCCAGGTCGACGTTCTTCAGGTTATGCTCGCGGGCACCCCGAACATGGATCGTCTTGCGCACCTCAGGCGCGCGCACTGGCGGCAGCTTTGATTGTGGACCCATGGTTCGCACGGTCTAGCGGAAACGGATAAGAGGGGCAATGCAACGCAACGTCTCCTCAGGTGCCCGAAGGCAGTCCGCTCCTTGGCGTCAACTCAGGTCGATACGACGCTCGATCTCACGGGTAAGGGCAGGCAGACCGTCGATCGCGCTCAGGTAGTCAAATACGTAGGTCCGGAAGCTTTGCCAGTGCGCCACAGCGTCCTCCCGTCCGAAGCGGCCATCGAGAAAATGATGCTTTGGCACGTCCAGTAACGCGACCAGTGCATCGAAATGAGGAACTTGAGCTTCACGGATAAAGCTGACAAGCCGCTCGATCTCCGCCGCGCGATCTTTGCGTGGGGCTCCCGCCTCAGCGGCCCGCAGGTGATGCCCCGCAGGCCTTAACGAAGGCGTCACAGCTGCCGATCCGTTCGAGGCGCGTGCGCTGGTCGAGCCTGCTTCGCCACTGCCGCGATCGCTGGGCATGGCTTGAGCCGTCGGGGAACCGGCATTGCGTCCCGCAACAGGAGAGAGGGTCGCACCGTTTGCCCCGTTGACCGCCGATCGTACCGAGCCCGCCCCGGAGCTTTCCCCCGTCACGGAGCGCTCGCTCCGCGCCGGGTGGCGGCTGCTGGTGGCTGGGGCAGCGCTGTTTGATGACGCAACTTTGGACAGAAGTTCGCCCGACATCGGCCTCAGGGTGCGCCTTGGCTCGTCAAAGCGGTGCTCATCCGGGGGCGTGCGGCTGCGAGCAGCTCCGTCCAGCATCGCGGTGCGGATCGCGGCCATTGTGGTCTCGAGTTCCTCGGCATCAGCGGAGACGAGGCTGTGATGCGCACCGTCGGCGGTTCGGATCAACAGCAGCCGTCGGGCAAAGATGATGCCGAACAGCCCCATCCCGATCGCTAGGAAGGCGCCCCACAAACGGAGGGAGCCGCCGGCTTGCACGGACAGGGGGAGCACGCCACCGGCAACGTCAAAGCCCCCGAGCCCAGCACCGGCCAGGACGAGCGCCAATCCGGGCCAGCGCAGCGGATACTGTTCTCTCAGTTGCACGCTGGTAATCTGATGAATGGCAATGACGGTCGAGCCAAGATCGATCAGGTCCGGCGAGATGGCGACCTTTGAGGACGGACTTGAGGACGACTGACCGGACATGGTGTGTTCCGAGCCGGCGACGGGCGAGGCTCCTTCAAAGCACTGTATCGCTCAACCGGACAACCCGCCAGTCGCTCCAATACACTGGAGGCAGCGGTGCCCCGCTCGTCTCCTAGTCGTTGCCCGTCAGCGCGACCCAGTCGGGGTCCCCCTGCGCGCGACGCTCAAACACGAGAAAATCATAGTACCCGCAACGGGTCCGGCCGGGGAAGCTTCGGCAAATCGAGGGTCGGGCTGTGTAAACTGTGCAGCGGCGACGGACAATGTCGAAGAAGCGGCAGATCTTGCCGTAATGCACGTCAGGCTTGCGGCGCATGACGTACTTGCGCCCGTAGGCCGATTTGGTGAACTTGCGGCGCGCCGTTTCGAAGTCGATATCGTGATGCTTCGCAAGCCTCACGACGTCGCGCTTATCCAGCGCGATCAGCGGGTAGCTGCAGCAATAGCCGGGACACTTGCTGCACGAATATTGAGGCTTGATCGGAGCTTTGAGTGGAGCAGCTTTGGTCATGAATCCACGATCGTTGCCGCATGAGCGTTGAGAACCTTACCTCCGATTGATGCTGTTTGTCTGCTGCACGGTCTTGGCCTTCGACGAATATGTGCGTGGCGAGGCGACGTGGGCACATACGGATTAGAGTTGCCCGCATGCTGGGCTGCCTCGTAACGTGTGTCGACCTCGACCGAAGCGAGGGTTGCGCGTGGAAGGACTTGGACATGGCATCTTTCGATCTCAAAGGCCGCGTGGCCCTGATCACCGGCGGTAACGGCGGCATCGGCCTTGGTATGGCACGCGGTTTCGCCGAAGCCGGAGCGGATATCGTGGTGGCGGGGCGCAAAGCCGAAAAGTCGAAGGCAGCAGCGGCCGAGCTGGCCAAGCTCGGCGTCAGGACGGCGGTAGTCGAGGTCAACGTTGCCGACGATGTCTCGTGCAAGGCGATGATCGAGGCGACCGTGCGCGAAATGGGCAGGCTCGATATTCTCGTCAACAACGCGGGTATCAACATCCGCAAGCCGCCGGATCAGTATTCGCCTGCCGAATGGCGCGAGGTGCTGTCGATCAATCTCGACGGCGCGTTCTATGCCTCGCACGCCGCGTACCCGGAGCTGAAGAAAGCAGGCGGTGGCAAAATCATCAACATTGGTTCGATGATGTCGATCTTTGGCGCCCCCTTCGCCACGCCGTATGCTGCCTCCAAGGGTGGCATTGTGCAGATGACCCGTTCGCTCGCGACGGCATGGGCCAAGGACAATATCCAGGTCAACGCCATCCTGCCGGGTTGGATCGACACAGACATGACGCGCACCGCGCGTGAGCAGATCGACGGCCTGCACGCCAATGTGCTGAAGCGAACGCCCGCCGGGCGTTGGGGGGCCCCGGATGACTTCAAGGGCATTGCCATGTTCCTGGGCTCGGAGGCCTCCGCCTTTGTGACCGGGACGGCCATTCCGGTCGACGGAGGCTTTTCGATTTCCGGCTGAGCGGCAGCGCGGATGAGCCCGGGCAGCCCGCATAGCTAACAGGCTTGCACCAGCACCGCGGCTGCGGTATCGTGAACAATAAGCGAACATAGAGCTTATTTTCGTGGGCGGTACTCCACCTCTTTTCCAGTGGATAGAGATCGCTTGCTGGTCGCGCCTGGAACGCAGGAGCGGCTAAGGTAGCAGCAACTGAGTCCCGTCCTTATGTCGAGGTCTGGACGCTTTCGGCGGCTGGGGCATCAGTGCCTGACAGCCGCACGCAAGACCAAAGGAGCGGCGGTAATGGCAGGATCCGTGAATAAGGTAATTCTGGTCGGCAACCTCGGCGCCGACCCGGAAATCCGGCGCACTCAGGATGGGCGGCCGATCGCCAACCTGCGTCTGGCGACCACAGAATCCTGGCGTGATAAAAATTCCGGCGAGCGCCGGGAAAAAACCGAATGGCACCGGGTCGTCATCTTCAGCGAACCGCTATGCAAGATTGCCGAGCAATACCTGAAGAAAGGCGCCAAGGTTTATATTGAGGGGCAGTTGCAAACGCGCAAATGGCAGGACCAGCAGGGCCAGGAGCGATACTCGACCGAAGTCGTGCTGCAAGGCTTCAACGGCACAATGACGATGCTGGACGGGCGCGCGGCGGCTGGCACCGGCGCCAGCATGGGCGCGGGCCTGCAGGAAGGCGGCCAGTCCGAGTACAGCCAAGACGGCGGTGATTTCGGTCACGGTGAGGCACCGCGCCGGTCAGCCCCGGCGAAGGGTGCGGCCAAGGGCGGCTTCGATAAGAAAATCGACGACGAAATTCCGTTCTGATCCGGCAGCAAGACCCGAGCGTCACCGACGTCGCTTGCGATGCTTGGGCTTTTTCGGCGGATAATTGCCCCGCGGAGCTTGCCCGGGTGTCGTGGCCGCACCGGGGGCCTCCAGCGCGGCGGCCGACGGTAGATGGACAATGCGAGGTCCGGTCGCATCGTTGGGCGTCGGGTTTACCTCGGGCAGCAGCGCCGGACCCGTTTGTAACGGGCTCGAGTCCTGCACCTCCAGGAATAAATAGCGCACCTCCGGCAGGCTGGCCTTGATCGTGCGGTCGAGCCGCGCGATCGTTTCCTCGACGGTGTTGGCTGGCGCTTCAGCTTTGAAATCAAGGCTGGCCGCTACAAGAATATCCCCAGGCCCCAAGTGCATGGTCCGCAGCTCGTTGATGGCCCGAACGCATCCCTTGGGCCCCATCTCTTCGCCCAAGACTTGCCTCAGCGCGGCATAGACGTCGGGCGAGGCTGCCTCGCCGATCAGAAGGCTCTTCGTTTCGACGCTCATGAAAGCCGCGACCAACCCGAGGAGGAGGCCAATCACAATCGAGGCTACGGCGTCCCCCGGCGCCCAATGCAACAGATGGGTTGCAAGCAGGCCCGCTAAGGCTATGAACAGGCCGGCCAGCGCGGCCAGGTCTTCCAGCAGCACCACAAACAGGGTCGGATCTTTCGAGCTGCGGATGGCGGCCCAGACGCCTTGCCGCCCCCGGCGCGCGTTGAACTCGCGCACGGCGAACATCGTGGAGCCGGTTTCCGCGACGATTGCCAGGACCAGGACGATGTAGTTGACGTATGGGTCGGTTACGGGATGGGGGTGCAGCAGCTTGTTGACGCCCTCATACAGCGC
>JBKJYG010000086.1:0-2693 GCA_046715905.1 Hyphomicrobiaceae bacterium
CCTTCATTCGGAACCTCGCTCAACATTTATCGTCGCTATCGGGTGACTCCAACAATCGGCGCAAGCGAGAGCATGCTCTATATAGGCAGAACGAGGTATACGTTGATAATGGCCGCGAGACAATGCCTGTCCCCTTAGCTCAGGCGGCAGGGGGATTGTCTGATTGAAATCGGCGGTAGGCTCGCGTTGTGTCGATGATCTCGCGCATGGTCATTGGCTCTCGCATGACGAGTTGCTCGATGACGCGAGCGGCGATGCGGGCCACTCCGTTGGTCTTGCGGCGGTTGTAGCGAAACGCGAACTCGTCGAGATAGGCTTGAAGGTGCTTCGGTTTGACTGCACCCGCGTGCGTACCGAGAAGCCAGCGCTTCAACAGCGAGACGGTCCAATGGCAGCCCTGCAGCACGTCGTTCTGCCGCCGCTCGGTCTTCGTTTGCACTTTCGGCGAGTGGTGTCGCTTGTCGAGGCTCGTCTCGCTGTAGCCGGCGTGCCCGTCGGTCGTCACATGCGCCTGCGGCCCGATCTCGTCGCCGGCGAACTGCTGCAGCGTACCCGCGTCATTGTTCTCGGCGTGGGCGAGGCGCACGCGCCCGTTGGCCTCGGCCGCCACCAGAACGAGTTGCTTGTGGGGACCGCCCTTGCCCCCGACGAGCGCCTCGTCCATCTGCACGAAAGGGCCGAGCGGCTCGCTGTCGGAGCGCACCATTGCAGTCCTGAGCTTGAGCAGCCACGACCACGCCGTCTTGTAAGAGCCAAACCCCATGATGCGCTGCAAGTCCTTGGCCGAAATCCCGTTGCGGCGGGCGCTGATCTCGAAGACCGCGCGGAACCACGTCTTAAAGGGTTTTCTCGTCTTCTCCAGCAGCGTGCCCGACGTCAGGCTGGTCTGATGGCCGCAGTCCGCACACTCGAACAGGAAGCCGCCGCGCTCGCTCCACAGCCGCGTCGAGCTGCAGCGTGCACAGGCCGGCGTGTCGCCCCAGCGGGCCTTGATCCAGTACGCCCGGCAATCCTCTTCGGTGGCGAAACGCGTCTCGAACTCCGTCGCCGTCTTCGGGAAATCACGCCACAAGCTGTCGTCAGTTTCGCGCGCCATGGCACCACTCCTTGTTGGTGCTCATGTCGCATGAAATTGCGCCGGAACTGCGGGGATAGGCATGGACGACCAGCACCCGTATGCGCGCCCGCGGCGGGAAAACCGTTTGCCAGAGGTTTGCCTATAGTCATGGCGACTGCTTGACGGTGGTTTGAACGCTCCTGTAGCCTCATCGAACATGTCTGGACCAGTTCCCACCAGCGCCGACCGCGAGGCGCCGGGATGTCATCTTTGGTCTCCGGTATATTAGCCCCTGAGCCGCCGAAAGCAGCTCGACAGCCAAGTCCAAATACCTGTTGTGTCGTAGAAACCATGGCCGTGGAGAGACGTGAAATGTCGGACCGTTATGCACAATTCACAAAGCTTCAGATCGATTTTCCCGCAGCGCGCATCTTGCGGATTACGTTTAACCGTCCCGAAGCCTTGAATGCGATTGATGCCGAAACACATAAGCAGCTCACCTATGTGTGGCGGACGATCGATGACGATCGCGACATAAACGCGGTGATTATTACCGGCGCAGGCAAAGCCTTTTCAGCGGGCGGCGACCTGCGCATGGCGCAGAAGATGCTCACCGATCACGAAACGCGCATGATCGAGTGGAAACATGCCAAAGATCTCGTCTACAACATCATCAATTGCAGCAAGCCCATCGTCTCAGCCATCAACGGCGTTGCGGTCGGCGCGGGGCTCGTTGCCGGTGTCCTTGCCGACGTCTCCATAGCAGGCCGGTCCGCGCGCATCATCGACGGACATACGCGCCTTGGCGTCGCCGCGGGCGATGTCGGCGCGATCATTTGGCCCCTTCTTTGTGGGATGGCAAAAGCCAAGTACTACCTGCTGACGTGCAGGCCGATCAACGGAGAGGAAGCCGAGCGGATTGGACTCGTGTCGCTGTGTGTAGACGACGACAAACTGCAAGAGACTGCGCTCGAAATTGCCAAGGAACTGGCATCCGGGGCGCCGAGCGCGATCCGCTGGACAAAATATGCCCTCAACAACTGGCTGCGCATGGCTGGCCCGATCTTCGACACATCAACGGCCCTGGAAATGATGGGATTTTCAACACCAGACGCTGTCGAGGGCGTCAACTCGCATCTGGAAAAGCGTGAGCCGAACTTCCCAGTGAACTGCCCTCTATAACCGGCTTCGGAGTGAGACATGCTCGAAGATATGCCCCGGTCGCAGTTGCCGATCTATCGTCAGGCCATCGATTGGGACTGGTTCGATCGCGAGTTCCCAGCGCCAGACGTGTTTGCAAACACGATCTTCAAGTGGCCCTACGAGCGTATCAGGGGATTGCAGAACAAGCGTTTCTTGGTGATCATGGATGTTGCGTGGCAGAATGCGTTCTACCAGAAACTATGGCGTGCGCACGGCGTTGAACCGGGCGATATTCGTTCGATTGATGACATCGGCAAGCTGCCCACGTTCAACTCCGACGATATCAAGGACAATCAGAAAGATAGTCCGCCATTTGGGACCATTGCCGGAATTGATCGAAAATCGGCGCTGCAGCGTCAGCCATTCAAGCTGCAAACCAGTGGCGGCACGACGGGTAAGGCGCGGCCGACCCTTTATGGAGTCGTCGAATGGG
>JBKJYG010000087.1:0-3058 GCA_046715905.1 Hyphomicrobiaceae bacterium
CTGTATGACGAAGCAGCGGGCTGGGGTGGCGCGGGGTTTCAAATCAGTTAGCGTTGTCAGCAATCGATCCCTCGGAACACCCGTTCAGGACAATGGAACCCTCAGCATGTTGCACGCACTGACGACAGGGCCGATAGCTGCCCTGGCTAAAACCGGCACCCTTGCCGCCGTGTTGACGCTGGTTGGCTGCGGCGCACTCACGGCCCCTGCGCAGGCTTATTCCGCTCGGGTCGAGGATGCCTGCTCCAGCGACTACTTCCGGCACTGCGCGGGGTATCCGCTAGGTAGCGCGTCATTGCGGTTGTGCATGGAATCGAAGTCGAAGCAGCTCTCGCAAACCTGCATTCGCGCGCTGATCGACGCCGGTGAGGTGGATCGCCGCCGCGTCAGACGCGGCACGTGACGTCGCACCTGTGACCAGCGGCGCACCTGTGACCAGCGGCGGGAGGGGCGCAGCGAAAAACGAAAGGCCACGCCCCTCACCAACCACACGGGCGTCAGCCGACCCTACTGGCGCCGCTCCGGACTGCGAGATATAGAGCGGGTGGGCGCTGCGACAAGACCCGCTAGGAAATAAGCCATGGCCGCGATCAGAAAAGTGGTCGCTGGATGTCGCAATCGGCGAGTCGCGGCAGCACACGGTGAGGCCAATGTCCGTAACGACGGCGAGCACCGAAGTTCTGTTCTATCACCTCGAGCATCATCCGCTCGAGCGTATCCTGCCGACACTCGTCGAGAGGACGTTGGAGCGCGGCTGGCGTGCCGTCATCCAAGCCGGCACTGACGACCGTCTCGATGCCATTGATACGCTGTTGTGGACCTACCGCGAGGACAGTTTCCTACCCCACGGAACGCAGCGCGATGGGTTGCCCGCCGATCAGCCCGTGTTTCTGACAACCCAAGCCGAGAACCCGAACGGCGCCGCCGTGCGCTTCCTCGTCGATGGCGCGAGCATTCCCGTGTTCTCCGGATACCTGCGCGTCGTGCTGATGTTCGATGGCAACGATGCCCGCGCGGTCGAAGCGGCACGCGTCCAATGGAAACGCGCCAAGGCTGAGGGTTGCGCCGCCACGTACTGGCAGCAGTCGACCTCAGGCCGATGGGAAATGAAGTCGTAAGCCCAACCGGCACCGTGTGTGCAAGGGGTGGCCGGACGGCTGCGCAATCAATTTAAGGCCGACGATCAGTTGCCCAACATGTGATGGATCTCAGGGAAAAACAGGTCCTTCCAGGACGCGGGCTTCTCCTTGATCGAGCCCACGGATTGCATGAACTCAGCAAACTTCATCGTCTCTTGCGGCACGAGGGTCCATTTGACTTCAGGACCGCCAGCGACCGCGAGAACTTTTTCCACGGAGAGCTTGGCCTTGTTGCTTTCGATCCAGTACTGGCAGGCCGCCTTCAGATCCTTGTTGACGAGTTCGGTGGCCTCTTCCAGGGCCGCAATCAGAGCTTTATAGAGCACGGGATTCTTGTCGTGAAACTGCGACGACGTCCAACCCACGGTCAGCGTATGGGGACCACCGAACGCATCGAATGAGCTGAGCACCGTGCGGATGCCCGGCGTATCGAGCTGCTGCGTTTGGAACGGCGGCACCGAAAACACGCTGTCGATTCCGGTCGACCCCGAGAGCAAGGCGATCGTCGCATCGGGCGGCGACATCGCCACCGTGATCGGATCGAGCCTTGCGAACTCCGACTTGCCCCACAGCTTGGCAGCCGCCATTTGCAGGATGATCGCCTGAATCGAGACCTTGACCGACGGCAAAGCGATTTTATCGGCTGACGTGTAATCGGCGATCGTCTTGATCTTGGGATCGCGCGTGTTCAGCAGAATGGGTTGCGACGTGAAAGCCGAGATGCCCTTGACGGCCAGCGGCGTGTTGCGAGTCTTGTTCCATAGCGTGATCAGGCCCGGCACGCCGCCGGCCACGATATCCACGGAGCCCGAGAGCAGCGCATCGTTCATGGCGCTCGGGCCATTGAAGAGCGCCCAGGTAACCTTGACGTCGTTGATACCGGCGGCCTTGGCGTGTTTTTCCAACAGCGCATGCCGCTCCATGACATTGAACTGCAGGTAGCCCATCGAGAACTGGCGGGCAAAACGCACCTCCACCGGCTGCGCCCATGCGCCGGAGGTCATGAGGCCCAACACGGCCAAGAGCCCCGTCATCAGGATCAGGCGAGTGGCTGCGGAGGGCTGAGCCGATCGGCGGATGGTCATCACGTGCTCCCTGAGGCTTCCAGTCTGTTCTGGTCGGCAATGGGCAGCCGGCCTGCGCTCAACCGAGGAGTTGGCCGCCGTCAACGGTGATCGTCTGGCCCGTGATCCAGCTCGCGCGATCACTCGATAGAAATAACGCCACGTTGGCAATTTCCTCTGCCCGGCCCATCCGGCCCCAGGGAATCGAACGCAGCGTAGCCTCGTAGAGCTTGGGGTCGCTCGACTTGCGCTGCTCCCACACGCCGCCGGGAAACTCGATCGAGCCCGGCGCGATAGCGTTGACACGGATGCGCTGCTTGGACAGCCCGAGCGCTTGCGACATGGTGTAGTTGATCACCGCAGCCTTGACGGCCGCATACGGAGCGCTGCGCACCGAGGCTGCGTATCCCGAAATCGAGGCAATGTTCAAGATCGAGCCGCCGCCGGCCTCGATGAGGTGAGGGATGGCCGCGTGCGACGCGCGAACCGTGGCCATCAGATCGACGGTGATGCCGGCCTCCCACCCGCTCTCGTCGTCCTTCATGCCAAAACCCGAAGCGTTGTTGATCAGCACGTCAATGCCGCCGAGCGCTGCCGCCGCCTCGCTGATAAATCGCGTCACCGCTGGCCCATCGCCGAGATTGCAGGCTGCGGCGTGAACCTTGGCGCCCGACGTTTCCAGCTCGCGCTTGGTCTGCTCAAGGCCAGCCGCGCCCCGGGCACAGATCGAGATGCTGGCGCCCTCTATTGCGAAAGCCGAAGCGATCGCGCGTCCGATGCCCCGGCTCCCGCCGCACACCACCACGCGCTTGCCCTTGAACGCCGATTGCATGCTTTAGGGCTCCCATGAGACCG
>JBKJYG010000088.1:0-3952 GCA_046715905.1 Hyphomicrobiaceae bacterium
GGGCAAACCAATCGCACCGCTCGACGGGGCTGTTCAAATTGGGCAGAGTGCGGTTCGGCTCTGAGCACCGAGACGCTTTTAAGATTCTATCCGCTCAGTCAGTCCAGACGCCCGGGCGGGTGGCTTCGCAACGAGATGGCGCTGGGAAACACGGTGTTGACGGGGATTCGAAGATGGCAATGCATGAGACGGCTCCGGTCAACGAAGTTCGAATCTATGGGCATTCACCGATAATTTTCTGGTGGCCGGGCTGGGTCGCTTCGTTCATTCTGGCGATATGGACTTACTTCCAGGGCGTGACCGTCACGATCGGCCAAAGTTCGTCTGAACTGATACTTGCGAATTCGTCAGCCCACGTGTTCTTCGCAGTTCTGTTGATCCTTTTGATCCTGTTCACGAACGTGAAGATGCGGGGGATCTATTCGATTACCTTCGTCATGACGACTTTGTTTGTCACCGTTCTGTTCGCTTATCTCAATCTGTGGGATCGCATTTTTCAGCTCCTCCCGTATCTCACTGTTCATATCAATCTCGGATTTTACCTCTTCTTTGGAATATGCCTTTTCCTTCTCTGGGCGGCTTCGTTCTTCATTTTCGACCGTTTGACGTATTGGCGCGTGAGACCCGGTCAAATCATCGAGGAAAAATGGATTGGCGGGGGTCAAAGAAGCTTCGAGACACAAGGGTTATTGTTCGAACAGCGTCCCGCAGACCTATTCCAACAAACCATCCTGGGCTTTGGTGCGGGGGACCTGGTTCTCAAGACCGGAGGAGCGTATCGAGAGGAAATCGTCATTCCGAATGTGCTCTTTGCCAATACGAAGATCCACCACACGCAGCGCCTGATTGCTGTCAAGCCTGACGCACCTACCGTGTCGTAAGCACAGCCAACACCACGCATGGTCGATGTAGGGTATTCAGCTCAGCGTAATAGAGGCGGCGGCTTGGCGAGCTCGATCAAGCCCGCATGAACGCGTTGAGATCGGGAGTGACGAGGGATCGGTCGAGGTAGCCGAACGTCCCCTTGTCCTTCACTTCCCGCGCCGCATCGAGGAGGCCGGTCATGGCCGCTCGATAAAGCGACGTCGCGAGACTGACCCGCTTGACGCCCGCTGCCGCGAGGTCGGCCACCGAGAATGATCGGCCTTTGATGCCAACCATGAAGTTGAAGGGCCGCTCGAGGCTGGCACAGACGGTCCGCACCGCGGTGACGTCAGGCAGTCCCGGCGCAAACAGCACATCCGCACCTGCTTTCTCGTACGCCCGCAACCGGCGAATGGTGTCGTCGAGGTCAGGATTGCCCCGGATAAAATTTTCGGCGCGCGCGGTCAGCACGAATTTCACAGGGAGTGACCGGGCCGCGGCAACGGCCGCCTCGATCCGGCGCACCGCCAGTTCGTAATCATAGATCGGATGCGACGGGTCGCCCGAGGCGTCCTCGATCGAACCGCCGACCAAGCCAATGTCATACGCTTCGCGGATGGTCGTTGCTGCGTCCTCTGGCGCCTCACCAAATCCATTTTCGAGATCGGCGGCAACAGGCAGGTCGGTTGCCGCGACAATACTCTGAGCGTGCGCCAGGGCCTCGGCCCGCGTCACGCGCCCATCGCGGCGACCGAGCACGCCGGCACAGGCTCCGCTCGACGTCGCCAGCGCCTCATATCCAAGTTGGGCCAGCATGCGTGAGGAGCCAGCGTCCCACGGATTGGGGATGACAAAGGTCCCTGGCCGCTCGTGCAACGCGACGAAGCGGAGCGATTTATCTGATTGGCTCACGGTCACTTTGAATTCTCCAGCAATCGGCATTGCACAACGATTCCTTCGGTCGGCCGGACGACGTCATGGTCCAAGCGCAGACTCATGACCGGCCTGGAAACAATTCGGATCGGCCTCGCCCTCTGGCGGGTGCGCGCAGCCAGACCGAAGTCATCGTGTTGTCTTCGGGGCTGGCGCCCCCGGTCGATACGTGTTCCTCGGCACGAAGGCCGACTGTTCGGCGCGGCGAGGCTCACGCACCCAGACCTCACGGTTGGGATGAAGACCACCGCCGCGCGTCGCCGGCACGGCGGTATGTCGGGCGCGATGCAGCAGGCGCGTGTCGGCTTTCCCGCAATTAGGGTGGACGCCGCCATTGTCAGCGACCACCTGCTGCCATGCGACCTTGCGGGCATCGGAGATCACCGGATCAGCCAATGCCCGGCAGCTGAGCTCGTTCGTGTTGAGGTCGACGACAATCTCGTCGCCATCCTCGATGAACGCGATCGGGCCGCCTAGCGCTGCCTCCGGGCCGACGTGACCGATGACGAGGCCAACCGAACCGCCGGAGAAACGAGCGTCGGTCATCAATGCCACGATGATCCCACGTTCGCGGCAGAGCGCGGTGATGCGCGACGTTGGATCGAGCATCTCCGGCATCCCGGGCGCGCCGCTTGGACCCTCGTAGCGTACGATGATCATGTCGTTGTTCTGGAAGCGCTCGGGTGTCTTGTCGAGTACGTCGAGCAGAGCCTGCTCGCTTTCGAACACACGCGCTTTGCCGCGGAAGATGTTGTCTGTAAGCCCGCCTTCGACACCGGCAAGCTTCAGGATCGCGGAGAAGTCGGGCGACAGATTGCCGCCCAAGATGCGCAGGCCACCCGTCGGCTTGTACGGCTTGGCGACCGGATAGACGACCTTGCCGTCGGCCCGCTTGGCGCCTAGCCGCTCGATTTGCTGGGCCAGCGTTTCGCCGGTGCAGGTCAGGACATCGCCATTGAGCATCCCGGCATCCAGCAACTCGCTGGCGATCACCTGCACCCCGCCGACAGTGTCGATGTCGACCATCGAGTACCGGCCGTAGGGCCGCGCGTCGGTCAGCACGGGGACAACATGCTGCGAGAGGTGGTTGAACTCCTCCGGCGTCATGATGTCCTTCCAGAAGTCGGCGAAGCCCGCGGCGCGTGCGATCTCCGGCGCATGCAGCACCACATTGGTCGAGCCGCCAATGGCCATCGCGACGATGACCGCGTTGCGAATGGAATCGCGTCCGACGATGTCACGAGGCTTCAGGTCCTTTTCAATTGCTGCGGCGAGGTAATCGACAAGTTCGACGGGAAATTCCTTCAACCGGCGTGGGTCGTCGGAGGGCGGGGCGACCATGTGCAGCGGCTGCATTCCCAGCACGCCGATGAACGTCTGCATCGTATTATAGGTGAACATGCCGCCACAGCTGCCGATGCCAGGGCAGGCGTGGCAGGCGATGTGATAGCGGTATGCGGCATCCGGATGCCCGGCGACCTGGTAAGCACTGACGAGATCGATGCTCTCGCCCGTCTTCGGGTCAGTGCCGGGGTGGATCGGTCCGTCCGACATGATGAGCGCGGGACGATTGTGCTCGAGGAGCGCGGCGAGCGCGCCGACCGGCGGCTTGTCGCAGGCCACCACCGCGATGGTGCCGGCGAGGCCCGTCGCGCTCAGGTGCTCGCAGAGCGCGTCGTGGGTCACCTCGCGTCCGATCAGCGAGTAGCGCATTTCCCGCGTGCCGTTACGGATGCCGTCGGACGTGGCGATCGTGTATTCCGGCTGCACGAGGCGGAGCTTGAGTTGCCCCGTTGCATTGCCGATGCGGGACTTGAGCGCGGCTTGGATCGCATCGACCTTGGCCACGACACCCAAGTAGCACTGGCTATCACCCTTGGTGCCGACCACGCCGACCGATGGCTCATGGATGAGGCCCGGATCGGTGCCGAGCTCGCGCGCAATGCCGATGGTTTGAGCCGACCGTCCCGGATGGCGGTCGATAAGGACGATCTTCGATTCCCTCACGTCGTGCTCCCATTGCTGTCGCGGCATACTCGTGGAGGCGCGGGCGGGCGCGGGCGGCTGGCACCGCCCGCGAGCGGGAGGCGCGCGGGCGGGCCGCGCCACCGCAAAGCCCCCGACGCCGCGACAGTGTACCGGCAAAGTCCATGAT
>JBKJYG010000089.1:0-4466 GCA_046715905.1 Hyphomicrobiaceae bacterium
GAGTTACGGTGTGACGGCATCTGGACGACCAAGTAGGTTACTAAAACATGAAAAATGTTGAACACTGTTCCTGAGGGAACAGCGACGGTGCGTGCTTTCGACCATTGTTGGGACATCGGCGGACGGAATGAGCCCAGAGCGACCGAGCCGCAGATTAGAAGCCACACAGCACCCCGTACAATGGAGAACGACTATGAAAACCTTTGTCATCGCCGCGATCCTCGGCCTCGGCCTCATTGTCCAGCCCGCTCAGGCCAAGGACCTGTCCACGCTGTGGACCACGATCAGTGAATCGGCGCCCCGCTCCATCTTCGACGAGATCCGCGACTCGGCGCCGCGTTCAGCGGTTACTGGTGACTTCGTCGGCGAACTCCAGGAGGTCTTCGAGACGCTGCGTGACCGCGCGCCCTGATCGATCATCGAGGATCGAACCACGTTCCCCAGCAGGACGCCTGGCCCAATACGCCGGGCGTCCTCGCACGATTCTGCGCTGCGCCGGCTGCCCGCAACCGTTACGCTAGGTCACCGACTCATTAAATCGCATCCAGATTCGAAGTGCAGCAAGTTTTACTGAGGCGAGGAAGTTGGCATCATGCTTGTCGAAGCGGGTGGCGACGGCGCGGTAATGCTTGATCTTGTTGAAGAACCTCTCCACGCGATTGCGCTTCTTGTAGAGGCGTGCGCTGAACGCTGGCGGATCGATGCGACGATCCAGTGGACGAATGTTGGCTGAGGCGCCTTGCTCCGCGATCTTGGCCCTAAGCGCATCGCTGTCGTAGCCGCGATCGGCCAGCAGGACGCAACGGCGCGGCAGCGCATCGAGCATGTCCTCGCCGCTGCGGCCGTCGTGCGCCTGTCCTTCCGTCAGCTTGAGCGCGATCGGGAGGCCCCACGCATCGACGAGGGCGTGGATCTTGGTCGTAAGCCCGCCACGGGAACGGCCCATGCAACGGCTGCGGCCGCTTTTTTTTAGGCCTTGGCGGCGTGGTGATGGACGCGCACGACCGAGCTGTCGATCATTTGGATCTTGCCGTTGTAGGCCGCCGAGACGGCTTTCAGGAGATGATCCCAGATGCCGGCTTTTCGCCAGCGCACGAACCGATTGTAGCAGGTCGTCGCGGGGCCATAGCGTTCGGGAATGTCGGCCCACGGCGCGCCGGACCTGAGCCGCCAGAAGATGCCGTTCAGGACCCGACGGTCATCGACGCGCGGCACGCCCCGCGACTTGTCCGGCAGCAGCGGCTTGATGATGTTCCACTCGGTATCCGACAGATCATAGCGTGCCATGCGGCTCTCCCTGGTTGGAGAGCATGAATCATTGTTCGCCGATCTTGGGAATCCCGTTTATGAGTTTGTGACCTAGAGCATGATCATCTTAGATTGACGCATATCCCGAGTTCCTGAAGTAGTTTGCGCATTCTGTGGGGTGGAACTCAGAGATGAGCGTGCCGATGCGCCTCCAGACGGTCTCGACGGTGCGTTCCTGAGCTTTGCGCAGGAGCGCCTTCAGCTTTGCGAACACCTGCTCGATCGGATTGAGGTCGGGCGAATAGGGCGGCAGGAAGATGAGATGGGCGCCAGCGGCGTGGATCGCGGCGCGCACGGCCTTGCTCTTGTGACTGACGAGGTTATCGACGATGACAACGTCGCCAGGCTTCAGGGTGGGCACGAGGACCTGCTCGACGTAGGCGAGGAAGCTTTCCCCGTTGATCGGGCCATCGAACACACATGGCGCGTCGATCCGACCGAGGCGCAGGGCTGCGATAAACGTCATTGTCTGCCAATGGCCGTGCGGAACCTTCCCGATCAAGCGGTGACCGCGCCGCTTCCAGCCGCGCAGCGGCGCCATGTTGGTCTTCGTCCACGTCTCGTCGATGAAGACGAGGCGCTTCGGGTCAATGCGCTTCTGGTAGCGCTTCCAGCGCTCGCGCCGCCGTGCGACGTCAGGCCGATCCTGCTCGGCGGGACGCACGCTTTTTTTTGAAGCTCAAGCCTTCCCGATGCACGAACGCCCAGACCGCACCGTAGCTGACGAAGATCCCGCGCTCCGCGAGTTCGGCTGCCAAGGCTCTCAGAGAGAGGTTCGGAATGGCTTCGATGCGATCGAGGATGAAGGCACGTTGCCCGGCCAGCAGCACCGGACGCTTGCCGCCCATCGGCTTTGCTGCAGCGCTGCCTGTCGCCCGGGCTCGCTGCGACCACTTCACGACGCTCGCCGCGCTGACGCCGAACGTCGCGGCAACCGTGCGGCAGGACTGGCCGCGCGCGACTGCCGACACCACGCGCTCTCTGAGATCGAGGGAATAGGGTCGAACCATGCAGGCTGGCCTCCACTCCAGCCTGCATCGTGAATCACATTCGCGGCCTCTTGGGAATCCCCCACGATTCAGTCAAAGATGATCTGGCTCTAGGAACCCTTGGTTCCCGCCGGTGATGGGGCGCTTGACAGCAACATTGCGGTCCAAATGAACAGCACAACGACGCCACTCGTGCTCGATCTCGTCGAATGGATCGCAAAGTCACCGCGTCCTTACGACGAGGTGATGTTGGCGTGGCGCACGTCCTGCCCTCGGCTGACGATTTGGGAGGACGCCGTCGATGCGGACCTGGTGACGTGCCAATCCGTTGCGGGCCTGGGTGTCGTGGTGAGCGCGACCGACCGGGGACGCACAGTGCTTCGCCAACACGGTCGGACGTCAATCGATGATCGGTGATTTGGGCGAGCCTTAAGCCGGCCTGAAAACGCGGCGGATCAAAACAGCTTCATACCGGGCGGCAGAGCCAGACCGCCAGCCATGTCTTGCATGCGTTCCTGCATCTCGGTCTCCACCTTGCCGCGCGCGTCCTGGAAAGCGGCCATAACCAAATCCTCGATCATCTCGGCGTCTCCGGGCTTGATGAGCGCCGGATCGATCTTGACGGCGCTCATGTCGCCCTTGCCATTGAGCGTGACCCGCACCATGCCGCCACCCGATTGGCCTTCAATGGCTAGCGAGGCGAGTTCCTCCTGCATCTGCTGCATGCGCCCCTGCAGATCCTGGGCCTGCTTCATCATCTTCATCAGGTCTTTCATCGGCAACTCCTGTGTGTGAATCGGAGGCGAAGAGCGCGAAAACTCGAGGCGTCAGCCGACGGCTTCGTCGGATGCCTGCGAGTGGTCGGCCTCGTCCACGGCTGGTGAAAGCGATTTCACGCTGACGATCGTAGCCTCGGGAAATTCTTTGAGCGCGGCCGCGACGGCTGGATGCTGCCGCAGCCGCTCTAGTTCAGCCGCCTCCTGTTCGCGCCGGACCTGGGCCACCGGCCGCTCTCCCGGCGCTTTCGAGACGGCAACGATCCAGCGAATGGCCGGCCAGCGATTGAGTTTTTCGCGTAGCTCGTTGGCAATTTCGGGTGGCGCCGTGGGTAGCAGGTGGAGCTCGATCCGCCCCTCGGGGTCGAACTTCACCAGACTGACGTCCTCCTCAAGATGGACCTTGAGCCGGGCATCCCGGCGCTGGCCGATGACGGCCAGCATCTCGGCGAAGGTGCGGGGGTCTGCCTTCTCGGGCAGGACAGGAACCGCAAGCGGATCTGCTTCAAGATCTCCGTCGTTGGCCGCGATGTTCTCGAATGCGGCCGCGTTATCGTCGGGCCCTGGATCTTGCGCACCGTACTCCTCCAAGGTGTAAGGAGGTGGAGCGTGCGCGTCGGGCCCAGGCTTGACCATTGGAGCAGGTTCAAGCGATGCGGTGTCCTTCGTAACCGGCGCGGGCTCTGCAGTTGTCGCCACCGGCCGACCATCCACAGCCGCCGGCCCAGCCGCGCGTTGCGAACCGCCGCCCAGCCTCTGCAGGATATCTTCGGGCGAAGGCAGATCGGCCGAGTAGGCGATCCGGATGAGCACCATCTGCGCGGCAGCGTGCGGGTTAGGGGCGTTGCCGGCTTCCTCAAGCCCCTTCAGCAGCATCGACCAGGCTCGCGAAAGCACCGGCATCGATAGCTGTGCGGCCAAGCTGGCCGCCCGGCGAGTCTCCTCAGCCGATAAACCCTCCCCCGCAGCCTCGACGCCCCCCACTTTGATACGGGACGCGAGGTGGACCGCCTCGGCGAGATCAGAAAGCGTTTGGATAGGGTCGGCACCATCACGGTGCAATGCGTCGAAGGATGACAACGTCTCCGCGCTCCGTCCCGCCAGCAGATGCTCGAGCAGCTCGAACAGCCGCCCGCGGTCGGCCAGGCCCAGCATCACCCTTACGCTGTCGGCTGTGACCCGGCCCGCACCCATGGCAATCGCCTGATCCAGCACCGAGAGGCCATCGCGGACAGAGCCCTCCGCCGCTCGCGCGATCTGGGCCAAGGCTTCGGGGTCGGCCTCAGCGCCCTCCTGCTTGCAAATTCCGGCGAAATGCCGGGCCAGCTCAGGTACATCGACCCGCCTGAGGTCGAACCGCTGGCAGCGCGACAACACGGTGACCGGCACCTTG
>JBKJYG010000090.1:0-4421 GCA_046715905.1 Hyphomicrobiaceae bacterium
TTGCAGAGCCGTGGATCGGACTGGCTATTTCAGGCGGCGCCACGCTCGTCAACGCAGCTTGGGCCTGGTTTCTCTTGAACTCGGGCAGACGGCGGAAATCCCCGGCACTGACCGCCGATGGATGGCATCTCGTAACTGATGTCCTGACGAGCCTCGGCGTCATCGCAGGATTGACCCTGGCGACCCTCACGGGGTGGACGGTGCTCGATCCCGCCCTCGCCGTCGTGGTCGCACTCAATATTCTATGGGCGGGCTGGAGCATCACACGGTCATCCATGAGCGGCCTCATGGATGAGGCCGTGGACAGCGAGATTGGACGCCGGATCCGCGAACTGATCGCGACCAATGCGGAGGGCGCGATCGAGGCGCATGATTTGCGCACCCGTAGTGCGGGCCGCGCTACGTTTATCGAATTTCATCTGGTGGTGCCGGGAACCATGACGGTGGCGGATGCGCATGGCATCTGCGACCGGCTTGAACGCGTCCTTGGCGACGAGATCGACGGCGCCGAGGTGCTGATCCATGTCGAGCCAGAAGGCGAGGCGCGGCATCGCGGCGTCGTGGTCGTATAAGGCCGCGGTCGGAAAGCGCTGCTTCAACCGGGGAAAAGCGCAAGTTGGATCTGATAACCGGCCAAAAGTGTCACAAGGCCGCCAATCACGAACAGCAAGGGTCGCGTGGGTAGATACTTTATGACATAGGCGCCGAACGGGGCTGCGATCACGCCGCCCACGATGAGGCCAAGAAGCGCCTGCAGGGGCGCAAGACCCAACTCGACAAAAAACGTGGTGGCTGCGGCGACGGTGACGAAAAACTCGGCCGCATTCACTGAGCCGATGACCATACGGGGGGCATGTCCCGACCCAACCAGGGTCGAGGTTACGATGGAACCCCAGCCGCCGCCGCCAATCGCATCGAGGAAGCCACCGACCAGACCGAGAGGTGGTGCGTAGGTTGGCGACACGTCTTTGATCCGGCGAGGGCGAAAACCGCGGTACAAAATGAAAAGCCCGAGCGCGAGCAGGTAGACCGCCACGATGGGGCGAATGATCCGACCGTCGATATTCGACAACGCATAGGCGCCAGTCACCGCGCCGGCCGATCCGGCAATCGCCAACCTCAGAACGAGCCGCCGGTCCACATTGCCATGTGCGATATGCGAGACGGCGGATGCCGCTGTGGTGAATACCTCGGCCGTATGCACGGCCGCGCTGGCATGAGCTGGCGAAAACCCGAATGTCAGCAGCGCGGTGGTGGAGATGACGCCGAAGGCCATGCCCAAGGCACCGTCGACGATTTGGGCGAAAAAGCCGATCATGAGGCAGGTCCAGAACGAGACTTCCATAATGCGCGGATCCTTCACTCGTCCGAACCTTGCACACGTTCTGTCCTGCTTCGAGCGGAAGGCAGAACGGCCAAGCCAGTCTGTCTACGACCTATTCATAAGGCAAGGCACGTCATTCCGCGCGCCTCTAGCGAAGTGACGGGGCTTCTGCACGTTGCCGGTGCGTGTATTGGCGTCATGCTTTCGCCCCGAGCCGTCCAGACCCGTAGGCCGGAGCCGACGTCTCATCCAATGGCCATCGCGCTCGCGCCGGGCTGTCGAAGCGATCGGAGTGGCCTTCGGCCAATCGCTCTGCGCCCGTCCAAGCGACCATCGCCGCATTGTCGGTGCACAAAGCGGCCGGAGGAAGGATCAACCGCCAGCCAGTCCCGGCGGCCAACGTTTCCAGTGCCTGCCGCAAATGTTGATTGGCGGCGACGCCGCCTGCAATCACCAAGCGAGGATCGGAGCTGTTTGCAGCTTCGCCGCCTGCGGTCGAGATCTGCATGGCCCGGCGGGTCCGGTCGACGACGGAATTGATTGCCGCTGCTTGGAAGCCGGCGCACAGATCAGCAACATCGCGATCACTGAGCGGCTGTAACCGCTCAGCCTCGTTGCGGACGGCGGTTTTCAGCCCGGCGAACGAGAAATTCGGCACGTCTCGCCCCGACATGGGTCGGGGCATGCGGAACCGCGCACTGTCGCCGTTGGCCGCCGCGGCTTCGACCGCTGGCCCGCCCGGCTGGCCGAGGCCCAGCAGCTTTGCAGTCTTGTCGAAAGCTTCGCCGAGCGCGTCGTCGATGGTTGTGCCCAGGCGCGTGTAGCGGCCGATGCCCGCCACGTCGATCAGTTGCGTGTGGCCCCCCGATGCCAACAGGAGGAGGTAAGGCGGGCGAACGTCGTTCGTGAGGCCGACGGTCAATGCGTGCGCCTCGAGATGGTTGACGGCGAAAAGGGGCAGGCCGTGCGCGAGAGCGATGGATTTGGCCGTAGTCAGGCCCACGATCAGCCCGCCCATCAAGCCCGGCCCGGCCGTTGCCGCCACGCCGCTGAGGTCGGCCCAGCCGACGGCGGCTTCCGTCATGGCTTGCTTGATGAGGATGTCGAGGCATTCCACGTGAGCCCTGGCGGCAATCTCGGGCACCACCCCGCCATACGGGCGATGCTTCTCCCATTGCGAGCGCACCACATTGGACAGAATGCGCCCACGGCCGTCGCGGGTTCGCGCGACCACCGACGCGGCCGTCTCGTCACAACTGGTCTCGATGCCGAGCACCAGGGTGCGGCTCGAACCCTGATCTCCGATAGTTGCTGTCACGGATGTTCTCGGGTAAGGGGCGCAGGTGGAGTCGGACGTGGCACTTTGATGGTGCTTTCCAGCAACTGGCTTGGTTGGTCAAGGATCAGCCGGCGATCCGCCTACACTGGGAGCGGTTTTCGTGCAAGCCCGCATCATTCGCATCGGCACTCGCGGATCGCCCCTGGCGCTGGCGCAGGCGAATGACGTGTCCCAACGGTTGCAGCATGCGCACAATCTTCCAGCATCGCACTTCGAAATAGCCGTGATCCGCACCAGTGGCGACCGAATTCAGGACCGGCCGCTGTCAGAGGCCGGCGGCAAGGGGCTGTTCACGAAAGAAATCGAGGAAGCGCTGATCGCGGGCTCGATCGATCTTGCCGTGCATTCGATGAAGGATATGCCAGCGCTGCTGCCTTCAGGGCTGGAAGTCTCGTCGATCCTGCCGAAGGAGGACGTTCGCGACGCCTTCATCAGCCTCAAATATGCGTCTCTGGACGCGTTGCCTCCCAATGCCGCGCTCGGTACATCGTCCTTGCGCCGCGCAGCTCAGGTCCTGCATGCGCGTCCCGATCTGCGTATCGTGCCGTTTCGGGGCAATGTCGGAACGCGGTTACGCAAGCTCGAAGCCGGTGTGGCCGATGCCACGCTGCTGGCCGCCGCGGGCCTCAACCGGCTGGGGCTGTCGGACCATATCAAGGCCCTGATTCCTGTCGACGTGATGCTGCCGGCGGTTGCTCAAGGTGCCGTCGGGATCGAAATCCGATCAGATCACTTGGTCATGCGTGATCTGGTATCGGCGATCGAGCATGCGCCCAGTGCCATCGAAGTGTCTGCCGAACGGGCCTTTCTCGCCCGATTGGAAGGTTCGTGCCGCACGCCCATCGGTGGTCTCGCGCGGCTGCAGGGCAGCACGCTGGTCCTCGATGGGCAAATCCTAACTCCTGACGGGCGTGAGTCGCTGCTCACCCGCCGCCAGGGTCACCCGGCCGATGCCGTGCGGATCGGTGAGGACGCCGCCGAGGATCTGTTGGCGCGAGCGGGGCCGCACTTTTTCGAAGGGTTATCTTGATGCACGTGCTCGTCACCCGACCCGAACCCGATGCCCTGCGTCTTAAGGGTCTGATTGAGCAGCGCGGCCACGATGCAACGATCGAACCCTTGATGCGCGTGATTTTCGAGGACCGCGACACTCTCGACTTGGAGGGTGTAACGGCTCTGATCGCGACCAGCCGCAACGCCTTGCGGGCGCTTCAGGGACAGTCCACGCATATTCGCGCGAACCGCCTCACGGTGTTTGCCGTGGGGGAGGCCACCGCCGCCGAGGCGCGACGCATGGGGTTTGGCCGGGTCATCACCGGACCGGGCACCGTTGCCGACCTCGTCCCCCTGATTGCATCGACGCTGGACCCTTCCGAGGAAGTGCTCTTGCACTTGGCCGGCGATCGCATGACCATGGATCTGCCTGCCGAGCTTGGGTCGCACGGTTTTAACGTTCAGCAGGCCATCGTCTATCGCATGCAGGCGTCCCAGCACTTTTCCGAGGGGGCGCGCGCGTTGATCCGCTCGGGAGACGTCGATGCTGTGCTGCTGATGTCGCCGCAAACCGCGTCTATCTATAAGCGTCTCGTCGAACGCGACGATCTGCAAGCGGCCGCGAGCCAGCTCATTCACTTTTGTTTGTCTCCGGCGGTGGCGAGCAGACTAGGAGCGCCGGCAACCGCCTCAATTGAAGTCGCAGCCCGGCCGACGCTTGACGAAATGCTCGCGCTGATCGATCACTGCGCAGCGCAGATGGGG
>JBKJYG010000091.1:0-4633 GCA_046715905.1 Hyphomicrobiaceae bacterium
GTCACGCCCTTGCGAGCTGATTCGAGCGCCAGCGACTTCGTAAACCCGTGCATACCAGCCTTGGCGGCCGAGTAATTGGTCTGGCCGAAGGCGCCCTTCGATCCATTGACAGACGAGACGTTGATAATGCGCCCCCACCCCCGGTCCATCATGCCGTCATGGACCTGCTTGGCCATGTTGAAGGTGCTGTCAAGATTGGTTCTGATGACGATATCCCAATCGGCTTTAGTCATCTTGCGAAAGGTCATGTCGCGCGTGATGCCGGCATTGTTGACGAGGATATCGACGGCACCGCACTCGCGAACCACGTTCTCGACACAGGCCTTGCACGACTCGTACGCTCCGACATCGCAGGCGTAGGCCCGGAACTCATAACCCTTGGCCTGCTGATCCTTGACCCACCGTTCGGACGTCGTGTTTGACGGAGAGTAGGTCACGGCGACCCGATATCCGGCATCGGACATCTTGGTCGAAATCGTCTCGCCAAGACCGCCCATGCCACCCGTGATCAATGCAACGCGTTGTTTCATGATCCATGCTCCTGTGTGTGGGACGGCAGATAGTGCCAGCTCTTGATACGCCAAATGGGAGGCGGGGCGAAGGTCGGTTGTGAAGAAATCGTTTTTGCGGCGCAAAAAACGGGCGATCGGGATCTTGTGCGTCACGACCGCCCGCGCTCAAGGTCCGGCTTGCTCACCCCTAAGCCCCGGCCTAGACACTGATCTCAGCAGACCTTGAGCAACGAACGGCATCCAATGGCCGCGCCACGCATCAGAGTGCACAAAAACGACTTGCCCGCCGATATCGCATTCCACGGCTCGGTCGCCATCGATACCGAGACCTTGGGCCTGCGCCATAACCGTGACCGGCTATGCGTCGTGCAGCTCTCGGCGGGCGCTGGTGACGCGCATCTCGTGCAAATGGATGGCACCGATTGGTCGGCGCCGGGACTGCGGGCGGTTCTGGCCGACCCCGGCCTCCTCAAGATTTTTCACTACGCGCGTTTCGATCTGGCTGTCTTGCAGCGTTACCTTGGCCTCGTTGCCGGTCCAATCTGGTGCACGAAGATCGCCTCCAAGCTGGCGCGCACCTACACCGATCGCCATGGCCTCAAAGATCTCTGCCAGGAACTGCTCGGCATCGAGCTGTCAAAACAGCAGCAAAGCTCGGATTGGGCGGTGGCCGACCTGTCGCAGCAGCAGCAGGCCTACGCGGCCTCTGACGTGCTCCATCTGCATCAATTGAAGGCGCGCCTGGAAGCCATGCTGATCCGGGACGGGCGGCGGGAGATTGCGGAAACCTGCTTCCAGTTCCTACCCACGCGCGCGCTCCTCGATCTGAGCGGCTTCGACGACATGGATATCTTCTCGCATTGACGCCTTTTGGCTTGAATGAGCGCTTTGAGCCACGGTGTGAGCCGGGCGCCACATTTTCACCCATCTCGTTGCCGCTTGCTGCGCGCTGATGAACGGGGACACGATCGGAATGCGATCATCGCGGCCAACAGCGGCGCGAAGCACCAGGACGATTGCGACGGCGGGTGACCGGGTGCGCGAATTCCGCTTGGCCCGTCGGCATACGATTTTCGTTCGTTTTTTCCGGGTCGTGCTGCCGCTGATTGCGACCGCATCGCTGATCAGCTATGGCGCAGTCCTGGTTGCCCAATCCGGAATACGCACCAAGGGCCTGCAAAGCGGACCGGTCAGCGTCGATACCAAAAATCTGACCATGGCCGCGCCCAAGTACATCGGCTTTGGCAAGGACGGCGAGCGCTATGAGATCCGCGCCCGCGAGGCCATTACCGATCTGAGGCAGACCGGGCCCGTTCGGTTGAACGATATCGAGGGCGATATCGTCCAGAAAACCGGCGTGACGACGAAACTCAAGGCCGTTTGGGGCACGTTTGACCAAAAACAGGATCTGCTGGAGCTCTACGACAAAATCGATATCGACGGCTCGACGGGCATGAAGGCGCGGCTGACCCGCGCCACCGTCTATACCAAGGAAAGCCGGGTGCTGTCGTCCGAGCCGGTCTATGCCGAGACGGAAGCCGGCACGATCCGTTCGCAATCCATGGTCATGAACCATAAGGCGCGTCAGGCGACGTTCGTCGACCGGGTGCATGTGCTCCTGAAATCCAATCAAGCCGCGGGCGCTGGGACGGGAACGCCGGCGCCGGCTGTCGCCATGACGGGACTGTCCGCCAATTCCGGTCAGCCGATCGACGTCAAGTCCGAGCAGCTCGACATCGACGATACGGCCAAGACGGCCCTGTTCCGACGCAATGTGATTGCACAGCAGGGCGAGGCGACGCTGCAGGCTCCCGAGCTCGATGTGCTCTATGAAGGCAAGGCGGACCTCGCAGCGCCCGCTCCTGAACCTAAACAAACCGGGGTTGAGCCGCAAACCAAGCTAAAGACCATCAAGGCCCGCGGCCGGGTCTTCATGACCAACAAGGACGACAAAGCCGAAAGTGAAACTCTCGATTACGATGCCGCCACCGAGCGAGCCCTGCTGCGGGGGGACGTGATCCTGACCTCTGTCAATGACCGGCGTGTCACGTCGGCTTCGGCCGAACTCGACCAGAAGGCTAATACGGCCCTGCTGACCGGCGACGTGGTCATTCACCAGGCGCGCAACATCATGCGCAGCGGCCGCGTCTTCATTGACCGCAAGAGTGGCAAGACACGTCTCGACAGCCCTGCTCCCGCCGGCCTCCCGGCGGGCCGCATCACGACGATGTTCTATCAGAGCGAGGCAAAGTCCCAGGCCTCTGTCCCCTTGGTCAAAGAGCCGAACGCCGCCTCGAGCCTCAGCCCTTTCGGCACGTTCAAGACGGACCCTAATGCGCCCATCGAGGTGACATCCGACACGCTGGACATTGCCGATCACACCAAGACCGCGCTTTATCGGGGCGCTGTGGTGGCCAAACAGGGCGAATTTGTCGTTCAAACGTCTGAAATGACGGCGTTTTATTCCGGCCAGACCGGAATTGGCACGGCCGCGCCGGGTGGCGCCAAGAAGGCTGCAAGCCCGAAAGAGGGCGCTGAGAAAGACAGCAACGCGCAACTCACCCGGGTCGAAGCGCGGCATAAAGTCGTCGTCACGTCGAAAGATGGTCAGACGGCGACGGGCGATTGGGCCGACTTCGATGTCAAGGCGAACAAGGTGGTGATCGGCGGGAAGGTCGTCGTCAAGCAGGGCAAAAACGTCGTCGAAGGCACGCGCCTTCTGATCGATATGACGACCGGACAGACCAACTTCGAGCAGGGTGTTGTGGCTGCAGGCAAATCGACCGACCAATCGAAAAGCGCGGCCGCCGCACCCAACGAACCTGCCGTCAGCACTGGATCGGGAAAGGGCCCGGCCCTATCGTCGGCCGCATCGGGGGCATCGCCACTCTGCCCGCCGGGCGTCGTCTGCTCGAACGGAATTCTCCAATCCAGGCAGCGCGTGCGCGCGGTGCTTTATCCCAAGGAAGTTGAGACCAAGGCACGCAAGGCCGTCGAGGACGTGGTCGGCACGCCCGCCGGGGGGGCAGTCAAGCCGAAAAAGCCGGATACCGCCGGCAGCAACGGTTCTGCGTGGTCGTCCACGGTTGACGTGAACGCGGGCACGAAACAATGAGCGTGGCTGGGGAAGCGGCACCATGCGGGCTCTGACATCGTTCTTCGGGCGAGCGCCTGCGGGCGACGTCGGCACCCGAACGCCAGCCGCCCGCCCGCATTCCGACCTCGGCCGGACGAACTCGGATCGCGGCGCGTCGCGCGACCGGGACGCCGGGGGTCGGGCAGCCGCCATGCCTGATCCAACGATTGGTGGCGGCGAGGGCTGGCTGACCTGTGAGGGGGTAAAGAAAACCTACAAGAAGCGGATGGTCGTCAAGGGTGTCAGCGTCCAGGTCCAGCGTGGCGAGGCGGTCGGGCTGCTGGGCCCGAACGGCGCCGGCAAAACGACCGTATTCTACATGATCACAGGCCTCGTCCCCGCCGACGAAGGGCGAATCACGATCGACGGGGTAAACGTGACCGGTTTGCCGATGTACCAGCGGGCCCGCCTCGGCATTGGATATTTGCCTCAGGAAGCTTCCATCTTTCGCGGCCTGACGGTCGAACAAAACATTATGGCCGTGCTCGAATTGGTCGAACCCGATAAGAAGCGGCGCAAAGAGCAGCTCGATAACCTTTTGGAAGAATTTTCCATTACGCGCTTGAGAAAATCGCCTTCAATGGCGCTGTCGGGCGGCGAACGGCGGCGTTGCGAAATAGCCCGGGCGCTGGCCTCCAGGCCGTCGTTTATGCTGCTGGACGAACCTTTCGCCGGCATCGACCCGATTGCCGTGGGCGACATCCAGCAGCTTGTCCGTCACCTGACGGAACGGGGCATCGGTGTGTTGATTACGGATCACAATGTTCGCGAAACTTTAAGCCTGATAGACCGTGCTTACATCATCTATGATGGTCAAGTTCTGACACAAGGTAAGCCTTCAGAAATCATAGCGAATGAAGACGTGCGGCGAGTCTATCTCGGCGATATGTTCGTTAACACGCGTTGAATATAGCTGTCCGCTGAATTCATGGTGCGGATCGACGGGTTTACGGAATGGTGCTTTCTGCCAAATTGGAGCTAAGAC